>JBIIYT010000020.1:0-15353 GCA_044346675.1 Rhodoferax sp.
TAATGATCTCAAGCAACTTTTACGCTACTTTTAATTTGCTTTGCTGCGATCAGCGAAGCCTTCAACTATAACACGCTTTTTGCGTTTCTCTTAAAACTTTTTAAAGAGTTTTAAATTTCTTGAAACCTGCAAGCATTGCATGCATTCGCTTGCAATGCTTTTCGTTGTTATTAGCGAAGCCTTCGATTATAGCACTACAAATTCACACTTCAAGCAAACAACACACGCGGCAAGAAAAGAAATCTGCGTGCCGCACTGGCTCGTGCAGCACTGAACCCAACCACAGGAATGCCATCTTCATTTCAGCACCCCTGCACGCGTGGTGATTTTTCAGTCAGCCCGCTTGAACATTGCTAACAGTAAGCCCGCTACTACAAAGAAGCTGCCAAACACACGGTTAAGCGCACGCATATATGCGGGCGATCTAAGCGCCCCGAGCACCCGCGCTGCCAAAACGGTGTAACCAGCCATGACAACGAGATCGGTAAAGCCCAGCGTGGCACCAATAACAATGTACTGAGGCAAAAGAGGCTGCGTGAGATTCATAAACTGCGGCACCACAGCCAGCAAAAACACCGTACCCTTAGGATTGATGGCATTGATCATCCAGCCCCGGTACACCATGGAGCGCCTAGAAACCAAGACGCCGTCGTCTGATAGTGCCGCCAGTGGCCGCGCTGGCGCACGCCATTGCTGAATCCCCAGATAGACAAGGTAAGCCACGCCCGCCCATTTGACGACAGAAAACGCTGTACTGGATGCAGCCACCAGCGCGCCCAGCCCCACACCCACTACCAGCACTTGGGTCCAAATACCCAGAATCAAACCAAAGGTAGTGAAGTAGCCACGACGAAACCCATGGTTAAGCCCGGCGCTCATGGCCGCTACCGCCCCAGCACCAGGAGAGATACTGATAGCCCAACACGCAGCAAAAAAGGCGAGCCAAGTAGAAAGTTCCATAGCGAAACTATACCGGCTTACCTTCAGTGCAGGGCGGCTGTGTAAGCACACCCGTTTTGCGAGGGCTTGCTTTGCGCGGTGCCTTAAGCCTGCGTATTTTGCAGCGCGGCAATACGCTGCTCAATGGGCGGATGGGTGGAGAACAGTTGCCCAATACCCCCCGCAATCCCCAGTGCGGCCATGCTTTTGGGCAACTCGCCTGGGGTCATGCCACCTAGGCGGGCAAGGGCGTTGATCATGGGCTGCTTGCGCCCCATCAACTCTGCGGCGCCAGAGTCGGCGCGGTACTCGCGCTGTCGCGAGAACCAGGCCACGATAATGGCGGCCACAAAGCCCAACACAATGTCCATCACGATAGTGGTGATGTAGTAGCCCATGCCGGGGCCGTCGTTGTTGTTCTTCAAAATGACCTTATCCACAAAGTAGCCCACCACGCGGCTAATAAAGACCACAAAGGTGTTCATCACACCTTGAATCAAGGTCATAGTGACCATATCGCCATTGGCAATGTGCGCCACCTCATGACCTATGACCGCCTCAACCTCTTCGCGGGTCATACCTTGCAGCAGTCCAGTACTGACCGCGACTAGGGCTGAGTTTTTGAACGCACCGGTGGCAAACGCGTTGGGCGCCCCCTCAAAAATGCCGACTTCGGGCATGCCAATGCCTGCCTTATCGGCAAAGCGGCGCACAGTCTCGAGAATCCAAGCCTCATCCACATTTTGCGGCTGCTCAATCACCCGCACACCCGACGACCACTTGGCTACCGGTTTGCTAATTAACAGCGAGATGATGGCTCCCCCAAAACCCATGATGAGAGAAAACACCATGAGCGTGCCCAAATCTAAGCCGTTGGCACCCATAAATTTATTGGCCCCCGTGAGGCTGGCCACAATGCCCAGCACCACCATAACGGCCAGGTTGGTCATTACAAATAGAAAAATACGTTTCATGATGTCCTTCGGTTGCTTGGCACACAGATGTGCACCGGTGAGCGCTATGGTAGAGGCACCCAGCGGTTTTTCAAGATGCTCGCGCAAAGCGCCCACCAAATTTATGGGATTGGGTGCGGCAGCACCTCGGCGGACTGCGCGTTTGCAGGCTGCGCCTTGGCAGGCCTGAACACACTGGCATCTAGGTAAAAGTGTGGGTCTTCATTGCCCGCCCACCACCCCGGCACACCCAGCACGGGCAGATGGGCAAAGGGCTTGGTGGCGACCTTCTGGGCACTAAGGTCTGCAGCCATCCACGCATCCACGTCTGCTATTGAATTGCTAGCTGCTTGCGAACGGTACACGTGCGCCGTGATGGGTTTTCTTGGATGAACTAGTTTTTCCAACAGGGCGTGGCCAAACAGCACCAAGCGGGCCTCTTGCCACAGGGGTCGCAGCGTTGTAAACAAACTGTGCCAGTCTTTGGCCGCCAGTGCATTCCACAGCGCATCGGGTGCCTGAAAAAAGGCAGCGTTCTCATCAAATACGGTCAACGCGTCGCGTGCAGGGCCACGCACGGGCTGGATGCCGGTGGCCGCGATCTGCGCAGCCTGTAACTGGTTGAGTTTTTGTTTAGTGGCGGGAAAGTGCAACCACACAAGGCCGTTGAAAAAGTCGTGCAGCCCCTCGCGCGTGGGCACTTGGGCGGTGCGGAAGATATACGCCTCGTAGGCCTCACCGGCAGGCAGGTCGGCCTGGGGCACGAAGCGCACAGGGGCTGTCTTGCAGCCTGTTAGGGATGACGCTGAATTTAGAACTTGGGGTGCGCTGTTTCTGGCGGACGGGCTTGACGGCTGAGGCTTTTGCTCCGTGTCCCCCGCCCGCGTTGCGGGCTCCTCCTTAACCTGCGCAAAAGCCTCAGCCGTCAAGCCCTCAATCGCGTGGTTGGCCAAGGTGTGACCAATGGCACGCCAAGGCTGTAACCACGGCGCAGCCCAGTCAATCGCCTCTAGGGGGCTAGGTGGCATAGGGGTTAGCGTAGGTAAAAGGAGGAGGCCGAAGGCCGGGGGACACGGAGCTAAGCCCTATGCCACCCAGCCCCCTAACGCGCTAGACCAAGCGCCAAGGCAACATCTCCCCTGCACCCAGGGGTTTTAACGTAGCCTCGCCAAACGCAAAGCTCTCGGGCACAGTCCAGTTCTCTCGGCGCAGGGAAATCGTGCCGGTGTTGCGCGGCAAGCCATAAAAATCAGCCCCATAAAAAGAAGCAAAGCCCTCGAGTTTATCCAGCGCACCGACCCCGTCAAAGGCCTGTGCATACAGCTCCATAGCGGCGTGCGCGGTGTAGCAGCCAGCGCAGCCACTGGCATGCTCTTTCAGATGCGCAGGGTGGGGGGCGCTGTCGGTACCTAAGAAAAATTTGCTGCTCCCGCTGGTGGCGGCTTGCATTAGCGCCAGCCTATGGGTTTCGCGCTTCAAGACCGGTAGGCAGTAGTAGTGTGGGCGAATGCCGCCAGTAAATATTGCGTTGCGGTTGTACAGCAAGTGGTGCGCGGTGATGGTGGCCGCGGTAAAGCGGTCTGTCTCCTGCACGTATTGGGCCGCCTCTTGGGTGGTGATGTGCTCAAAAACTATTTTCAGTTCAGGAAAATCTCGCCGCAGAGGGATGAGATGCTGGTCAATAAACACCGCCTCGCGGTCAAACAAATCGATCTCGGGCGAGGTCACCTCGCCGTGCACCAGCAGCAGCAGGCCTTCGCGCTGCATGGCTTCTAGGGTTTTGTAGGTTTTGCGCAGATCGGTGACACCGGCATCGCTGTTGGTGGTGGCACCGGCGGGGTAGAGCTTGGCGGCCACCACACCGGCATCTTTGGCCTGCTTGATTTCGTCGGCGGGCAGGTTGTCGGTGAGGTACAGCGTCATGAGAGGCTCAAACGGAGCCTGCCCTGCTAAGGGTTGCGGGGCTGCCGCCTGAATGCGCTGCTTGTATGCAAGAGCCGCCGCCGCCGTAGTGACGGGTGGGCGCAGGTTGGGCATGATGATGGCTCGACCAAACTGGGCGGCGGTGTGGGGCACTACAGTCTTGAGTGCCTCGCCATCGCGCACATGCAAGTGCCAGTCGTCGGGGCGGGTGAGGGTTACGGTGTTGAGGGAGGTTTGCGTCATGGGCACTATTGTCCCAAAACGCAAACCCCTATGGGTAACTGTTTCGCCAGCCTGGTTTTAACCGCTTAAAACGGCACAAAGTCTGTGGGGTACTTCCAAAAATCTTTAAGCAAGTAGCTCACGGGCATATTGAGTGGCGTGTTCTTAGGTGGGATGGGCTTGAGAAACCACTTGTCGTAGATGGCGTAGATCTCTTTGCTTTGGATCAGACGGCGCATTTCTTCGTCAGCCACCTTTTTAAAGTCTGGATCGTTTTTAGAGAGCATGATGGCCAATGGCTCTGTCGTCAAAAACTTACCCACTACTTTGAGCCCCGCCGGGTTGGCGCGGTTGGCTGCTAAGCCGAAGAGCAACACGTCGTCCATAACAAAGGCATCGGCCTCCCCTTTCTCCACCATCTCAACGCCTTTGGCATGGTCGGGGGATTCGAGAATGGTCACGCGCAAGAGGCGCTCGCGGTTGGCCTGCTCTACCGCCTTCAAGGGTGTAGTGCCTTTGGTAGAGACGAGCTTTTTGCCCGCCAAATCTTCAATGCGCACTGCCGTGCTGTCTGCGCGCACCAACAAGCGCGCACCGGTAATAAAGTGAGGGATAGTAAACCCCACCTTGCCCCGACGCTCGGCGTTATTGGTGGTAGAACCACACTCCAAGTCAGCCTTGCCCTGCTCCACCATGGCAATGCGGTTAGAGGGAGTAACCATCAAAAATTCAACCTGCATGTTTTTCATGCCGGTCTTCTTGCGCACGGCGTCTGCAATCTTGAGACACAGGTCCAGCGCGTAACCCACGGGTTGCTTGGTGTTTGAATCAATATAGGAGAACGGAACGGAGGACTCGCGGTGGGCAATAACCAATTTGCCACCAGCGGCGACGCGCTCAAGCACCGTCTGGGCTTGAGCGCTAGATACACAGCCCATCCACACCACTGCCAATGCACTGGCCCAAGATCCGATTCTCATAGTCGCTCCAATTTCAAACAATACTGTTACAAATGTAGCAAACCACCCTCAAATCACCTAATGCCCTTTGTCGGTATTGCGATGCATTTTTGGCATATATAAAGTCGAAAAAGTAATACCATCCACGCACTCATTTGGTGCCGCTTTGGGCCAGCAGGTATTCCCATAGTGCTTGTGTATTGCGCTTGGGAGTCGGGCCAGAACCTCTGTTCGTGTGCACCCCTGAGCGACCTAGCTCCTTGCCGGAAGGACGCTCGCGATAGGCACGCACCTCCATCGTGATTTGCGCATCCTTCATACCCGGGGGGGCAGCACTTACCAACTTTTTGGCACGCAGGTCTTTCTTGACTGCACTAAAGGGCAAAAACGCAATGCCATGCCCTTCTAGCGCCATGGCTTTGAGACCTTCGGCCATGTCAGTTTCATACACGCGGTCGAAGTGAATAGCAGTGGATGCTTGTTTCAAAATAAGGTCCACCATGTGCCCCAAATAGGCCCCTGGGGCATAGGCCAAATAGGGCAAGGTTTGCCCGGGTTTGCCCGGCAACTGAAACATAGGCGCTCCGCTGGAAGTGGGCTTTACATACGGGGCCACAACTTCCTCGCCCAAACTCACCATCTCATAACGGTCTGCATCGAGCTGGTAGGGCTGAGAGGGGTGGTGGTAGGCGATGAGCAAGTCGCAGCTGCCCTCCACCAAATGCAGCACCGCGTCATGCACATTCAAAGCAATCAAGCGGCTTTTGAACGAGCCAAACTTCTCGCGCAAGTCTGACACCCACGCCGGGAAAAACGTAAATGCCAAGGTGTGCGGCACCGCAAACTCTATAACGTCTTGCCCCGCCGCCGTGTGCCCACGCATCATGGCCCGGGTGGTTTGCAAGGCCTGTAGCACTTCCAACGACTGGTCGTACAAGGTTTCTCCTGCCGACGTAAGCCGCGTGGGGTACGAGCTGCGGTCCACCAAGTCTGTGCCCGCCCAAGCCTCTAGTGACTGAATGCGCCGAGAGAACGCGGGCTGGGTGACGTGACGCAGTTGCGCGGAGCGGCTGAAACTGCGGGTTTCAGCCAAAGATACAAAATCTTCGAGCCATTTGGTTTCCATGCATGAGATTATGCGCGAGGTGCATGAGCCTAGGGTAAACCCGCGCCAAAAACCCCTTCTTTTCGCCCTTATTCCGCGCTTTGCTGAAGTGCCCACATTTGCGCGTACCTACCATTGACAGCCAGCAGTGCTGCATGGGTGCCACGCTCAATGATGTGGCCCGCATCCATCACCAATATCTCGTGCGCGTCCACCACCGTAGACAAGCGGTGTGCGATGACCAGCGTGGTTTTGTTGTGCGCCACGCTTTGCAGCTCGGCCTGAATGGCGCGCTCGTTGGCGCTGTCTAGCGCGCTGGTGGCCTCATCGAATATCAGTATGGGCGGGTTCTTAAGCAGGGTGCGGGCAATGGCCACGCGCTGCTTCTCGCCCCCGCTGAGCTTGAGGCCGCGCTCGCCCACCATGGTGTCGTAGCCTGCGGGTGCTGCGGTAATGAAAGCGTGAATGTGGGCAGCCTTGGCAGCCACCTCGACCTCGGCGCGGCTGGCACCGGGGCGACCATAGGCAATGTTGTACTCTACCGTGTCGTTAAAAAGCACCGTGTCTTGCGGCACGATGCCCAAGGCCTGACGTACGCTAGTTTGAGTGACCTGCTTAATGTCTTGCCCGGCAATACAAATGCGCCCGCTTTGCACATCGTAAAAGCGAAACAGCAGCCTAGCCAAAGTGGACTTGCCCGAACCACTGGGCCCCACCACGGCCACCGTTTTGCCCGCAGGTATCTCAAAACTGATGTGGTGCAGAATAGTGCGCGGCGTGTTGCCTGCAGCACCCGTACTGCCTGCGGGGTCGTAGCTAAAGGTCACGTCCTCAAAACGCACGCCGGCATCTACACCGCCCTGGGCCAAATGCAGCGGCTGCGCGCCGGGCACGTCAGCAATCTCGCGCTCACGCTCCATCAAGGTGAACATCTTTTCCAAGTCCGTCAGGCTTTGCTTGATCTCGCGGTAGATCACACCCAAGAAGTTCAGCGGAATGTAGAGCTGGATCATGAAGGCATTGACCATGACCAAATCCCCCAGCGTCATGCGCCCATCCACCACCCCTTGTGTAGCGCGCCACAGCATGGCAACCAAAGCAATGGCAATGATGAGCTGCTGCCCGGTGTTTAGAAAACTCAGCGTGGTTTGGCTCTTGACGGCAGCGCGGCGGTAGCGCTCTAGGTTTTCATCGTAGCGGCGGGCTTCGAACTCTTCGTTGTTGAAGTACTTCACTGTCTCGTAGTTCAAAAGCGAATCAATGGCGCGGCTGTGCGCAGTGGAGTCCATCTCGTTCATCTTCTTGCGAAACTGGGTGCGCCACTCGGTCACGGTAATGGTGAACGCGATGTAGACGATGAGCGCCACGATGGTGATCCACGCAAACCACACATCAAATTTGACCGCCAACAAGGTTAAGACCAGCGCCACCTCGATCAGCGTGGGAATGATGCTGTACAGGGAATAGCTGATGAGCGAATGCACGCCGCGTGTGCCGCGCTCAATATCACGCGTCATGCCGCCGGTTTGACGCTCTAGGTGAAAGCGCAGACTCATCGCGTGCAGGTGGCGAAACACTTGCAGACTGATAGAGCGCGCAGCGCCCTCAGTGGCTTTGGCAAACACCAACTCGCGCAGCTCGGTAAACAGCGAGGTGGACAGGCGCAGCGCGCCGTAGCCCAGCAACAGGGCTACCGGCACGACCAGCACTACCGCCATGTCGCCTGGCTTGAAGCTCATGGCATCTACCAAGTTTTTCAGCAGCAAAGGCACGCCTACATTGGCCAACTTGGCCCCCACCATGAAAGCCAGCGCCGCAATAACCCGCCACTTGTAAATCCACAAATAGGGGAACAAACGGCTTAGCGTTTGCCAGTCTGACTTGGCAGCGGGCGTGGGAGCTACCGTGGCAGGGGGACTGGTATTGGAGCTGGCAGAGGCGGAAGAACCAAAGGAGCGCATGAACGACAATTCAAAAAGTTATTAACAAGGATTGTGCCTATGTCTACCAATGCGAGCCCCCCTACAGCAGAATTGCCCACCGACCAGGTGCTGGTGCTCAAGGTCATCCCCATGCCGGGCGACTGCAATGCCAATGGCGATATTTTTGGCGGCTGGGTGATGGCCCAGGTGGACTTGGCAGGCTCCGTGCTGCCCGCGCGCTACACCCAAGGGCGCATGGCCACGGTGGCGGTGAACGAGTTTGTGTTCAAGCAGCCGGTGCGGGTGGGCGACATTTTGTCGTTTTACTCCAAAGTGAGCCGCATAGGGCGCACGTCGATCACGGTGAAGGTAGAGGTGTTTGCCGAGCACTACTTCCGCCAAGGGCAGTACATGAAGGTGACCGAGGCCTCGCTCACCTATGTAGCCATAGACGATGCGGGCAAGCCGCGCGAAATTTCAAAAATTGACCTGAGCATTTCCCGCTAGCGCCCTTTCTTTTCGAGTTTGTGCTGCTTTTCCTTATTGCGGTGCACGCAAACTGGTGTTAATGTTTGCCACGGGGCTTGGTTGCCCCCCAGCTCCAAAAACCAACCTCATCGTTGACCCATGAACACTGTCGCAAAAATCAGCCCTCAGCTTCAACAATTCTTAGCCGCCCCCGCTGCAAGTGCTTCCACCCCTCCGCCAGCCTACGGCTTTTGGGGCTTAGGGGTGCGCATCATGGGGCGCATGCAGTTTGTTGCCAAGGCACTCACCATTTGCCTCATGTTTATGGTGCCCACCGCTTGGCTGGCTTTGACCTACTACAGCGCCAACCAGACCAACATTGCCTTTTCGGCCAAAGAACGGCTGGGGGTGGAGTACAACCGCCAGATTTTCCCGGTCATTAACCTAGCCCAGCAACTGCGCCGCGACGCCACCGCCGTGGCTGCGGGTGGCTCGCCGGCCACCTTGGCAGAGGTCAAAACCCAGCTCCAAGCGGCCCAAGGCAAGCTGGCCGAGGTGGAGAAAAAACTGGGCGCAGAGCTTAGCTCTGCCAAGGCTTACGCGGCTGTGCAAAAAGCTTTTGCAGATACCAGCAGCGCCACTGGGGTGGACGGGGTTTTCAAAGCCCACTCTGACCATGTGGCAGCGCTGGTAGCGTTGCTAACCCAAGTAACCGACGCCTCCAACCTCACCCTAGACCCCGATATTGACAGCTACTACCTGATGGACGCGGCCTTCTTTCGCACCCCCGATATTGTGGAGGGCTCTGGCAAACTGCGTGGCTTAGGGCTGGCCGTGATGAAGACAGGGGCCGCCACCCCAGTACAAATGCGAGTGCTTCACGACGCTATCCCCATCGCCGAGTTTCAAACCAACAATATGCGCGACGGCTTTGCCAAAGCGCTGGCCTACAACCCCAGTTTGGGCACCAAGGTTATGCCGGACGAAGCGGTGAACGCATCGGCCGACTTCTTTGCCCTGGCCCGCAAATCCGTGATTGACGGCAAAGACTACAGCCCTGAGACCCAGTCCGCCTATTTGGCCGCGGCCAATAAATCGCTGGATGCGCAATACGCCTTGGCTACGCGGGTGCTCAACGAACTAGACGCGCTGATTGGCGCGCGGATAGGCAAAATGCAAACAGAGCGCAACATCGTCACCCTGATACTGCTGGCGGGGCTGTTGTTGGCCGCTTATGCCTTTTACAGCTTCTTCTTGGTCACTCGCGATGGGCTTCGCACCATCAGCCAACACTTGGGGGAGATCTCAGCAGGCGACTTGCGCCACGCCCCTGCCCACCCCACCGCCACGGATGAAACTGCCAAGGTGATTGTGGACATGCAAAAAACCTACGACGCGCTGGATGTTTTGATCAAAAAAGTGCGCGATTCAGCACTGGCACTGCATGCATCCAGCAACGAGATTGCTGGGGCCAGTGCCAATTTGGCGGCTCGCACCGAAGCATCGGCTGCGGCGCTCGAAGAGCAGGCCTCGGCCATGGAAGAGATTGGCTCCACCGTCAGGTCCACCGCAGAGCGGGCGCAAATGGCCTCTACCTTTGCCACCGACAACGCCCATGTAGCCGAAAAAGGGGGGCAGGTGTTTGTGGCGGTTACCAGCACGATGCGCGATATTCAGTCGTCGTCGTCCAAGATCAGTGACATCATTAGCGTGATTGACGGCATAGCCTTCCAAACCAACATCTTGGCGCTGAACGCTGCTGTAGAGGCGGCGCGCGCGGGTGAGTCCGGCCGCGGCTTTGCTGTGGTGGCCAGCGAGGTGCGCAGCTTGGCGGGGCGCAGTGCCGAGGCGGCGCGCGAAATTAAGAGCCTGATATCAGCCAGCGTAGAGAAGATCGAGCAGGGCACCACCTTGGTAGATGCCGCTGGCAAAACCATGGTCGAGGTGGTAGCCAATGCCTCCCAAATTAATTCATTCTTGAACGAGATTGCCGTAGCCGCGCGCGAACAGGCCGTAGGGGTTGCCGAAGTGGGCCGGGCCATTCAAGAGCTGGATCAGACCACCCAGCAAAACGCCGCCTTGGTGGAGGAGACCACGGCTGCAGCGGGCAGCCTGCGCCATGAGGCCAACACCTTGCAAGCAGAGATCGCCAACTTTAGAGTGGCTTAATTTCGAGGTATTCAGGCTTGGTTTGACTTAGCAAAGTCAGGCCTGCGCTTTTCCATAAAGGCGCTAAAGGCTTCTTTGGCCGCGGGGGCCTGCATCATGCGGGCAAAGGTGTCGCCCTCTTGCGCCATGGTGGCAAGCACCTGGGCCATTTGGCCTTGCTTCATCAGGCGTTTGGTTTCTAAAAGTGACTGCAGTGGCTTGGCTGCCAACTTGCGCGCCTGGGCCTGGGCCACTGCGTTAGCCTCGGTAGGCGGGACGATGCGGTTGACCAAGCCCACCTCTAGGGCCGCTTCGGCCATAAAGGGCTCGCCCAAGAGCAGTGCCTCGGCCGCGCGGTGGTAGCCCATCATCTGCGGCACCAGCAGGCTAGAGGCAGCTTCAGGGCACAGGCCCAAGTTGACAAAGGGCATAGAGAAGGCCGCGTTGTCGCCCGCGTAGACCAAGTCGCAATGCAAGAGCATGGTGGTGCCTATGCCCACCGCGGGGCCACACACCGCCGCCACCAAGGGCTTAGGGAACTGGGCCAGCGCGTGCAGAAACTGAAACACGGGCGAGTCTTGCGTGGCAGGTGCGCCACTCATAAAGTCGGCAATGTCATTGCCCGCGCTAAACACGGTGGCGTGGCCTTGGATGACTACGGTGCGCACCGCAGCATCGCTCTGCGCCGTTGCAAGCGCTGCGGCACAAGTGGCGTACATGGCTTGGGTGAAGGAGTTTTTTTTGTCCAACCGGTTTAGGGTGAGGGTCATCACGCCGTCGGCGGTATCTATCAAGATGTCGGTCATGGTTGGGGTCTTTCACTAGTGCAGTAGAGCTCAGCAGTGGAGCTAAGCGGTGGAGCTTACTCTTTGTAATACACCAGCTGGTGGGTGGTGGCGAGTAGCTCGCCGCCTTGGCTCCAGAGCTGGCCTGTGTGGTCAAAAAATCCGTTGCGAAAAGCCTGTGCGCGCGCTTGGCACAGCAAATACCCCTGCCCTGCCAGCGCCAAATGGCGCGCATCGGCATGGAAGTACACCGTGAGCGACACGGTGCCCGCGGCCACCCTTTTGGGCCTGCGCAGCCACACACGGGGGTAAAAAATGTCGGACATAGCGGCTAGCGATGCATAGTCCAATGGGCGTGCTGGTTCGTCACGCACCCACAGCTGGGTCAAGCTGGCGTGCTCAGGCGCAGTGGTGCTGTCGTGGCTAGGCTCCGCAGCGGAAACATCAGAAGGCATGTCGCCACGCACCACACGCATGTCGTAGCGCGCCAGCCAGGCAAGATCTAGTGGCGCGTAGCCGCGGGGTAACTGCTCAGGCGGCGGCACCGCTGGCATGGGGGTGTCGTTAACGCTCCAGGTGTCGCGCCGCGCGGCAGTCATGGCGGTACCTGTGATGATGGTGTGCGCCGTCCCGTCGGCTTGGCTCTGGGTAATTTCTAGCACCCAATGCTGGGTAGAGCGATTGGTGCGCGCTGCACGCAGCCATACAGAGAAGGGCCCGGGCTCCAGGCCCGCCGCATAGTTGATGGTGAGCGACACCGGTGCACCCAAGCACTGCGGGTGCTGCACCACAGCCTGCGTCAGCAAAGCGGCTGTGATACCACCAAAAGGCCCCACCATGTTTTGCCATGCAGGGCTGGTAGTGCCAAGCCAGTTGCCGTCTGCTTGGGGCGCCAGTGCTAGCGCTTGGTCAAATGGATGCATGCCCGCACTGCGCTAGCGCTACACACACGCTACACACGCTCAAAAATACCCGCCGCGCCCTGTCCCATGCCCACGCACATCGACACCATGCTGTACTTCAAGTTATTGCGGTGCAAGGCGTGAATAGCGGTAGCCGCACGTATGGCACCGGTAGCCCCCAGCGGGTGGCCCAGGGCGATGGCACCGCCCATAGGGTTCACCTTGGCCACATCCAGCCCCAGCGTGTTGATAACGGCGAGTGACTGCGCGGCAAAGGCTTCGTTGAGCTCAATCCAGTCAATATCGTCTTGTTTCAGGCCAGCGTAGCGCAGCGTTGCGGGTATGGCTTCGATGGGGCCAATGCCCATGATGTGCGGCGGCACGCCTTTGCTGGCAAAGCTCACAAAGCGGGCCAAGGGTTTGAGGCCATAGAGCTTGACCGCTTTTTCGCTGGCCAGCACCAGCGCACCAGCGCCGTCAGACGTTTGCGAACTGTTGCCCGCAGTGACCGAGCCGCGCGCGGCAAACACAGCGTTGAGTTTGGCCAAGCCCTCTAACGAGGTATCGACACGCGGGCCTTCGTCCAAGCTCACGGTGCGGCACTTTTCCACCACTTCGCCCGTCTCTAGGTTGGGGCTGCGGTCTACCACCTCTACCGGGGTGATTTCATTGGCAAAGTGGCCTGCCGCTTGGGCGGCCAGCGCGCGGCGGTGGGACTCCACCGCAAAGGCGTCTTGCGCTTGGCGGCTTACCTTCCATTGGTTTGCCACCTTCTCAGCGGTCAGGCCCATGCCGTAGGCAATACCAATGTTTTCGTCGTTGTTAAACATAGCGGGCGAGAACGAGGGCGAGTTGCCGGTCATAGGCACCATACTCATGCTCTCTACGCCTGCGGCAATCATCACATCGGCCTCGCCCACGCGAATCCGGTCTGCCGCCATTTGCACGGCGGACAAACCCGAGGCACAAAAGCGGTTGACCGAGATGCCCCCCACGCTGGTAGGCAAGCCCGCCAGCACCGCGCCTATGCGCGCAATGTTCAGCCCCTGCGGGCCTTCGGGAATAGCGCAGCCGCAAATGAGGTCTTCAATGGACTTAGGGTCTAGGCTGGGCACTTGCGCCAGCACGGCCTGCAACACCTTCACCAGCAAATCGTCGGGGCGCGTGTTGCGGTAAAAGCCGCGGTGCGAACGCCCAATGGGGGTGCGCGTGGCGGCAACGATGTAGGCGTCTTGAACTTGTTTCATAGCGATCCTTGATGACCTTTTAATACACATGCGCAATCGCGGTTGAGGAAGCGTAGCGAGCGAGCCTCAGGCAAGGCGGACGGAGCACAGCAACCGGAACGTACTTCCTGTACGTGAGGATTGCGAGCACCGCCCAACGCCGCATGAGGTTCGCGCAGTAGCTTCATCAATTGCGAACGGGTTTACCGGTGGACAGCATGCCCATGATGCGTTCCTGCGTCTTGGGGTGCACCAGCAGCGTGCAAAACGCTTTGCGCTCCAGCGCCATCAGGTATTCCTCCGTCACCAGAGAGCCCGCGTCTACATCACCACCGCACACCACGTCGGCGATGAGGCCCGCGATAAAGAAGTCATGAGCGCTGATAAAACCACCGTCGCGCATATTGACCAAAGAACCTTTGATAGTGGCTGCGCCGCTGCGCCCGGCCACTGCAAAGGAGCGCTTGTGTGGGGCGCGGTAGCCGCTGTTAAACATGGCCTTGGCCTCGTTCAAAGCTACATACAGCAACTCGTCTTTGTGCGGCACCACCACATCGCTCTCTAGCAGGTAGCCCAGCTTGCGCGAGTCCAGCGCGCCGGTGCCCACCTTGGCCATGGCGGCGCTGGTGAAGCCTTCGGTAAGGAACGGCAGCAAGTCTTTGCCGGTGGAGGCCGCCGCGTTTTCTGCGGCGCGCCGGGCAATGTAGGTGAGGCCCCCTGCGCCGGGCACCAAGCCAACACCCACCTCCACCAGCCCCACATAGCTTTCCATAGCAGCGACACGCTTTGCGCTGTACACCGCCATTTCGCAGCCGCCGCCCAGCGCCAAACCGCGAATGGCGGAGATGGTGGGCACGTTGGCATAGCGCAGTTTCAGCATGAGCGTTTGCAGGCCTTTGGCCACACCGTTGATGGCCTTGGCACCGCCCATCATGAAAGCGGGCAACATGCTTTGCAGGTCGGCCCCGGCGGAGAACATCTCGTCGGGCGACCAGATGACCATGCCCTTGTAGTCTTGCTCAGCTAGGTCAATGGCTTTGTCCAGCCCCTTGATGACGCCATCGCCAATGGTGTGCATTTTGGTCTTGATGCTGGCAATGAGCACCTCACCGTCGAGCGACCACAGGCGGATGGACTCGTCTTCATGCACCGTGGTGCCCGCCGTGGTGGCAGATGGAGCCTTGGCACCCAACACCGATTCGGGGAAGTGTTGGCGGCCATACACCGGCAAGCTGCGCGGGGGCACAAACTGGGCGGTAGTGGGGTTCCACGAACCCTGCGGGGTGTGCACACCACCCGCCCCACCGTTGGACTCCGCCACCGGCCCTTTGAACACCCATGCAGGCAGCGGCGCATTGCACAGAGTTTTGCCTGCGGCAATGTCCTCAGTAATCATGTTGGCCACATCCAACCAGCCCGCTTCTTGCCACAGCTCAAACGGGCCTTGGCTCATGCCAAAGCCCCAGCGCATGCAGAAGTCCAGGTCGCGCGCGTTGTCGGCAATGTCGCCCAGGTGCACGGCGGCGTAGTGAAAGCTGTTGCGCAACACGGCCCACAAAAACTGGCCCTGCGCGCCTTCGGCATTGCGCAGCAACTTCAGGCGCTCGGCCGCGGGCCTTTTGAGCATGCGGCTGTACACCTCGTCGCCCTTTTCACCACCGGCCACGTAGTCTTTGCTCTTGGCATCAAAGCGCAGCACATCACGCCCCACCTTCTTAAAAAAACCGGCCTTGGTTTTTTGGCCCAGGTTGCCCATCTCCAGCAAAGTCTTCAGCACTTCGGGGGTGGCGTAGGTGCCGTA
>JBIIYT010000203.1:0-4874 GCA_044346675.1 Rhodoferax sp.
TGCGGCGCCATGCCACGACTTTTCCATCTTTCTCTGTTCCCACTAAGGTGTTTGCATTGCCGTGAACGCCCGCAAAGCCAAACGCTGGCTTCACCCATGTCACCCCCCCCTTACTGGTGTCTACACAACCCACTGCGGACTGAAAGGCACGAACACAAATCTGTTGACCGTCACGGCTGACTCCTGCAACCAAGTCCACCAGCCGCTCAATCTCGTTAACCCCACGACTGGTGGCAATCGGCGCCGACCAACGGGTGTTGCCATTCGCCGGATTAAGGCCCACCAATCTACCGCCCAGCCCAGTTACCAAGGTATCGCCCACGGCCAAAATCACGCCTGACTGCCCCAGCACCAATGCTTCACCCGTGCGCTGTTGCTGCCAAAGCTTGCGTCCAGTCGCTGCATCGAAGGCGCTCACCGACCGATCCGACGACAAGACAAAGACGCGCTCTCCCGCCACCAACGGGGCGGTCAAGGTGAGCGCACCAAGCTTTTGCTTCCAAATTTGGCGCCCCTTGTCGAGCACAATAAGTTCATTTTCTTGGCTTACTACGGCCGCAAAGCGCCCATCGCTGCCCACTCCAGCCGATAGCTCCGTGCCTAAGGAAACTCGCCATACATCGGCGCCCGTTCGCGAATCAACCGCAGCCACTTGCCCACCAGCTCCCGCCACATACAAGACATTTTCCACCGCCTGTATGCTCAATGGAAAGTCCAGCTTGCCTATGCGAGAAGTCCATGCTGTGTTGATCCCTACTAAGGCCACGTTAGCACCGAGATCTACGGGCTTTGGTTTTTCAGGACCGGAACAACCGGACAGGCTGACTAGTAGCGCCAACAACAGCAAGGTCGATTTACGCTTGAGCTGTTCGAGCATGGGCATCCCCATCACTTGCTACCGTCCGCTTTATTTGGGGCGTTAGTGGCTACTGGGGCTGCTTCATCAGTACCCCCCACGGCATCGAGCTTGACCTCTACCAAACGCCGGTAATCGGCACGTTCTTGCAAAGCAAGAAGCGCTTTTTTGTACTCCAACCTCGCCTGATCTTTCTGGCCTTGAAGAACGTAGATATCCCCTTTGCGATCTGACACCAATGCTGCGAACTCTGGCTCCGTCTTTTCGGCAAGCAGTGCCAAGGCCTCGTCATAAGCTTTAGCCTCCATCAAAAGAGCTGACAATCGCAGCCGCGCTATGGATACATACCCTTTGTCGCTGGCGTTCTCTGCCACCCAACGAAGCGCCTCTTTCGCGGCGTCTGTACGTCCATTGCTATGCAGCGTCTTGGCAGTCAGCAAACCGGCTTGGTGTGCAAAGGTCGTTGAGGCGAAACGTTCTTTCATATCTAAAAAAGCGCGCTCTGCTTTAGAGACATCACCCTTCTCCACCGCAACTTCAAGCTCTTCAAACAGCGCAGAAGCTTGCGTAGCTTGCTTGCTTTGCCAGTCTTGGTATCCATACCATCCAGCAAAACTGAGCAATACGGCAAGCAGGCCCCAAGTGATGAAGTTGCCGTACTGCTTCCAAAAATGTTTGAGCTGATCGAGTTGCTCTTGTTCTTCGAGATCTAAGTGATTGGCCATGGGGGTTTCTAAGTTAAGCGGGAGATTGTAGGCTCTTGGCCCACTGCTCAGGATGGTTCAGGGGTTGGGTTTGCTGGGCTGTATCAGCCGAGCGCAAAGCTTTCACAGTGACTTGGGATTGCGCTAGCTCGTCGGGGCCAAAAATCAATGCAAACCGGGCACCAGAAGCATCCGCTCGCTTGAATTGGCTCTTCATGCTCGCGACCGCATCCGAGGAGCCCGCATACATTTGGATCGACACACCTTGGGCCCTCAGTGTCTGCAGGCATGCCATAGCCACCGGCAAAGCTGCCGCATCCGGAATAATGGCAAAAGCATCTACAGGCGACGCAAGCGGCAACAAGTTCTGCTCTTTTAGCAGCTCTAGCACCCGCTCCACACCCATAGCCCAACCCACCGCCGGCGTTGGTTTGCCGCCAATTTGTTCCGTCAGATAGTCATAACGGCCACCCGCGCAAATGGTTCCTTGCGACCCAAGCTTAGTGGTTACAAACTCAAACACGGTCAAGTTGTAGTAATCCATGCCTCTTACCAAGCGCGGGTTAATAGTGTAGGCCACGCCATTGGCATCCAAAATAGAACGCACCACTGCCAAGTGGGCTTTAGACGCATCTCCAACAAAGTCCAGCAACTGCGGAGCGCCTTGAATCACGCTTTGCATGGCCGGATTTTTACTGTCCAGCAAACGCAATGGATTCAGATGCAATCGACGTTTGGCCTCTTCATCCAAACTGCTCGCATGCTGCTCAAAGTAGCTAATGAGAGCTGCGCGGTGCTGCGCGCGCTCGGTTGGCTGCCCCAAACTATTGAGCTGCAACTCCACATCAGGCAGGCCCAATTCTTTCCACAATGCATGCGCCAGCAAAATGAGTTCCGCATCGACCTCTCCACCAGAATAGCCGAGCGCCTCAGCCCCAATTTGATGAAATTGCCTGTAACGCCCGCGTTGAGGCTTTTCGTGACGAAACATAGGGCCCATGTAGTACAAGCGCTTACCACCGTTGTACAAGAGGGAGTGTTCAACTACCGCCCTGACCACACCAGCGGTGTTCTCTGGGCGCAGCGTAAGCTCTTCGCCATTGAGCCGGTCGGCAAAAGAATACATCTCTTTTTCAACGATGTCAGTCACCTCACCCAAACCGCGCACAAACAGCGCAGTGGGCTCCACAATCGGCGTACGAATGTTTTCATAGGCGTAGCGGCGCATCA
Source organism: Rhodoferax sp. (assembly GCA_044346675.1). Taxonomy (GTDB): domain Bacteria; phylum Pseudomonadota; class Gammaproteobacteria; order Burkholderiales; family Burkholderiaceae_C; genus Allorhodoferax. The sequence continues at coordinate 2,791 of JBIIYT010000203.1, forward strand.
AGTTGCGCACACGACTCTCCAAAGCCTCCCAGTGAAAAGAGTCTGGGGGCAATATGTCGTTCATGCCTTTTACGGCAGACAGCTTTTCCGCTCTACGGGCAGTAGATTTTTCCAGCATGCACAGTCTTAAGTGTTAGAGGTTGCCGCGCTTGCACCGAAGCGCTGCCGTATGTAATTTTCAACCACTGCTTGGAACTCGGCTGCAATAGAGTCACCACGCAAGGTCATTCGCTTCTCTCCATCAATGAACACCGGTGCGGCAGGCGCCTCACCCGTGCCGGGCAAACTAATGCCAATGTCTGCATGTTTGCTTTCACCTGGGCCATTCACAATGCAGCCCATGACAGCCACCTTGAGACTCTCTACCCCGGGATAGTCTTCGCGCCATACCGGCATTTTCTCGCGAAGGAAGTCGTCAATTTGTTGGGTTAGTTCTTGAAACGTGGTGCTGGTAGTGCGGCCACAGCCAGGACAGGCGGTAACACTGGGCACGAACGTGCGCAGGCCCAAGGCCTGAAGAATCTCCGATGCCACAATCACCTCTTGGGTGCGGGACTCCCCGGGTGCCGGCGTAAGTGAGACACGAATGGTGTCTCCAATGCCTTCTTGCAGCAACACCGAAAGGGCTGCGGCGGAAGCCACTGTTCCTTTTGTTCCCATGCCCGCTTCAGTGAGACCCAAATGCAGCGCATAGTTACAACGGCGCCCTAACTCGCGGTACACAGCAATCAGGTCTTGAACACCACTGACCTTACAGGACAAGAGGATCTGGTTCGCCGCAAGGCCAATTTCTTGCGCGCGCTGAGCCGAATCAAGTGCCGAGCTAATCAGCGCTTCATACATGATGAGCTTGGGATCCCAAGGCTGGGCTCTGCGGCCATTTTCATCCATTAAAGTGGCCAATAGCTCTTGGTCCAAACTACCCCAATTCACACCAATACGAACAGGCTTGTCCCAGCGTACAGCAGCCTCGATTAACTGAGCAAACTGCTTGTCACGCTTATCGCCTTTGCCAACGTTTCCAGGATTGATGCGGTATTTGGAAAGGGTCTGAGCGCAATCTGGGTAGTCGGTAAGCAGGCGGTGTCCATTGAAATGGAAGTCGCCTACCAAAGGAACGTCAATGCCCATGCGATCTAGCTGTTCGCGAATGTAGGGAACCGCCTGCGCGGCCTCCGGCGTGTTCACGGTGATGCGCACGACTTCAGAACCCGCCAGTGCAAGTTCCTTCACTTGAATCGCCGTAGCAATGGCATCCACAGTGTCGGTGTTGGTCATAGATTGAACACGAACGGGCGCATCACCCCCTACGGTCACAACCCGCGAACCCCACACAAGCTTAGCCTGCAGAGAAACGCGCTTGTTTCGAGGGGACAATTGCATTGGCAGATCAGAGCTCACTACTTCACCTCAAATCGGGCAACCCCGTCTTTAGAAATGCTCGCCAAATCGAAGGCTTTGCCGCGCACCTCAAGGCTCACCGCATCCACCCTACCCACGACCACGGCAAGCGGCAAAGCTCCAGAGATCGCAACGGTTTCTCCGTCTGCCAAGATCCTACGCAGCTGAACAGTGCCCGTGCCATCGACCACCTCTACCCATGAAGCCCCATTGGCTTTGAACAGCAATAGGTTTGGACGACTCGCAGGAGTGGGCAAAGATGCGCTGACTGACTTCGACGCTGTATTCGCGGCCGCTTCTGTAGCAGCATTCGATGAGGGTGACGCTACAGTTACCGGGGCGGCTAAGGTTGGCACGTCCGGCGCGACACTTTGTGCCAGGCTTCGAGATGTCGGCACAGAGCCAGCAGCAAGCGGACTCACTACATCAACCATTTCTGCGTTAGCTGGCGCCGGATTTGCAATAGGCGCAAGCACCTGGGGGCGGGACACAGATTCTGCACTCGGCAAGGCATCAGGAGCTTGCATCTCCGGAAAGAACAATACTCCAGCAATGCCAAGCAACAAGATCGGAACGACGATAAGCACTGGCTTGGGAAAATTGGCAAATCCAATCATGCCAGCATGCTGCCCCGGTGCTTGAAACTCAGAGCCCTTACGCGCCTCCATCGTAGGCAAACGCGG
>JBIIYT010000204.1:0-4844 GCA_044346675.1 Rhodoferax sp.
GGCAGCACTGCTCACGCTTTGGCGCGGAACATTTGCCTAAACGCTCAAGCCAGCCGTTTCAGTGGCCTCGGGGCTAAGCCGCCAACAACTTAACCGCTGGATTCCAGCCCTTTAAGCCTGCCAGGCGTGCAAACTTTTTGTCGTCAAAGGTGGCCAGGTTGGTGCAGTGCCGGGCTGATGCATGGTGCAGGGCATCGACAAAGTCAAAGCCATCGGCCAAAGCCGTGGTATCCAGCTCTACCTCCACGCGGTCTTCTATGTCTAAATGGGGTATTGCCAGCAAATGCTTGAGAACCGTGAGCACGTCTTGAGGCCAGCTTTTGTAATAGCCTCTGCGCACCCATTCCAACTCCAGCACCACAGACTTGTTGACAAAAGGTTGCTTCGCGCTTTCAAGCAGCTTGCGCGCTGCCGCGCTTTGCTGCTGCGATGGTGCGTCGCTACCGGCTACGTGATAGCGGCTCAGCACATTGGTGTCAAGTCCTATCATGGTGGGTCGGTGACCAAGCTGGTTGCGTCAAATTCGGCAGGCACGCCTTTTCGGCGGCTTTTTATCAGGCCAAAGCCTGGGGTCTGCTAAGGCGTGGGCGTGGGTGCGGCGCGCAGGGTAATGTGGTCACCCCCTACGGCAAAGGTAATGGCCATGCATTGCTTGAGCCCAAAGCGTTGGCTCAGGTCGAGCGGTATGGTGACTAGCCCCTTGCTGGTAAGGGTGGTTTGCATAGCAATGCTGCAAAAGTATTACACGGTAATACTAGTACAGTGCCTGCAACGCTACCCCCAAGGCATCTTGCGCCGCAGGATCTAACACGCCTAGGCGCACATAGCCCGGCAGGCCAAACGAGGTAGCGTCGCGCAGCTTGATGCCTTGCGTACGCAGGTTTTTTAGCAAGGCTGCCAGATCAAGCTGCTCGGGTGGGCTGGCACAAAAGAAGTTGGCCTCGCTAGGCAGGCAGGTCCAGCCCAAGGCCTGTAGCAAGTCTATCTGGCGCGCCTTCCAGACGCGCAGGGTAGGTATGGCCTCTAGCAGCCAAGCTTGCACATCAGCGCGCACCCACGCTAGCAACATGGCTACACCGTGCGCGCCCACAGGCCATGAGGGGGCCATGCGCTCTAGCTCGGCCACGGCACCCTGCATGCCCATGGGAGCAATGGCGTAGGCGGCGCGCACGCCGGTCAGCCCCAGCGCCTTGTTGGGCGAATACAGCTGCCACACGCGGGCGCGTTGCTGAGCGTCCAGCGCTGGCGCGCCATGCAAACGCAGCGGGGCATAGGCACAGTCCAGCACCACGGGAATGGATTTGATGATAGTTACCTCCACCGGTTCCATAGAGTCCGGTGGCTCTACGAAATGCGGGGGCTCGATAATCCAGCTGGGCCACTCATGCTGCGCGCCGCCCAGTGGACTAGACGGCTCGCAACACCACACCAAGCGTGCATCAATTTGTGGCGCCACCGGTTGCAAGCCCCAAGCGCGCGCGGCAGCGGCATAGTCGCCATATGCGTTGCGCGGCACGCTCACCAAGCCCTGGCCTTGACGCTCGTCATCAAGCCAATACTGCTGGGCCACCCACCCGGTAATGCGAAAAATAAACTCACTGGCGCTCCCCGCCACTACCACCCGGCCGGGGTCTACGCCGTGGTGCGCGCCTAGCTGGGTGCGCAGTAGCGTGTAGCCGGGGTCGGGGTAAGCACTGGGGTCGGCCTGCTGCACCGCCGCTAGCGCCAAGGGGCACGGGCCACAGGCGTTGCTGTTGGTAGAAAAGTCAAAGCGCGCCGCGCCCATGGCATCTGCGCCGCCATGTATTCGAGACGCAAAAGTTGGCATCAGGCAAGCCCCACAAATGCTATACAAACTAGAGCTGCTTGCGCAAGTAAAACAAGGGCTATAAGTGAATTAGATGCATAACGCACAGCGCGCTGAGTATCTGCGGGCTGGGGTGCATTACCTGCGGCGTTGAGTGCGTACACACCCGGCTTATGCAGGCACACTTTGAGCGCCAGCGCCATAGCCGCCATGGGCCAGCCGCTGTTGGGCGATGGAGTGCGCTCGGCCTCTTGGCGCAGGCGTGCCAGCGAGCCCACGGGCGCCACCAGTGCCAAGGCCAAAGCGGTAATGCGCGCAGGCAGCCAGCTCAGCACGTCGTCGGCACGCGCGGCCCATTTCCCTGCCCACTCCCAGTTGACTCCTTGGTGCACACCCCGGTAGCCCCACATGGCGTCTGCCGTGTTGGCAAAGCGGTACAGCGCCGCACCGGGCAGGCCCAGCAGCACAAACCAGAAGATGGGGGCCACTACAGAGTCGTTCAGGTTTTCGGCCAAAGATTCGATGGCACTTTCGCGCACTTGTGCCTCAGTGAGTTGCGTGACGTCTCGGCTCACCAATAGCCTCAAGCGCGCACGGCCAAGCTCCAGCGAGCCGCCGTGCTCGGGGGCCAGGGCCCGCTCCACGGCGAGCACTTCACTTTTTAGCATGGCCCAAGCCAGCATGGGTTTGAGCAGCAGGCCTAGTAGCAGCATGGCCGCAACGCTAGGCATCAAGGACAAACCCCACTGCAAAGCGATAGATGCTATTAAAACAGCAGCTGCACCCAACCACCAGGCAAGCGCACCCATGCAAAATACATTGAAATGTGAGCTGCTACGAGTTTGCACAGCTTGCAACCGTTTACCAGCCCAGCCAAGGTAGTTGCCCATCCAAACCACAGGATGCCATTTGGAGGGCGGCTCGCCCAAAAACCGGTCTACTGCCAACGCCACCAGCAAGGCCCCGGCCTCTACCCACCACGGAAAAGCGCTTGTCAAAGCAAACTCCTTTTGCGCGCTGGGGCGAGGCTGGCCTGCAAAGCCCTTAGGCCTTCGGCATGGGCTTGCCGGTTTTAAGGCCTAGGCGCTGGAACAAAGCCATATCTGCATCCACACCAGGGTTGGGTGTGGTGAGGAGCTTTTCGCCATAAAAGATGGAGTTGGCACCGGCGGTAAAGCACAGGGCCTGCACTGCGTCGCTCATGGTCTCGCGCCCTGCGGACAAGCGCACGCGCGCCAGCGGCATGGTGATGCGGGCCACGGCAATGGTGCGCACAAATTCCAGCGGATCCAGATCAGGCTGCTCGGCCATAGGTGTGCCTTCTACTTTGACCAAATGGTTAATAGGCACGGACTCGGGGTACGGCGACAGGTTGGCCAGCTCGGCAATGAGTGCTGCGCGCTGCAAGCGCGACTCGCCCATGCCCACAATGCCACCGCAGCACACGCTCACGCCTGCATCGCGCACGCGTGAGAGGGTGTCTAGGCGGTCTTGATAATCGCGGGTGGTGATGACGTCGCCATAAAAATCAGGAGCGGTGTCTAGGTTGTGGTTGTAGTAGTCCAGCCCTGCGTCGCGCAAAGTCTCGGCATGGCCCTCGCCCAGCATGCCTAGGGTGGCGCAAGACTCCAAGCCTACGGACTTGACGGTGCGCACCAGCTCGGCCACGGCGTCTACATCGCGGTCTTTGGGGGAGCGCCATGCCGCACCCATGCAAAAACGGGTAGCGCCGGCGGCCTTGGCGGCCTCAGCAGCTTGGCGCACGGCATCTACGCCCATGAGCTTGCCTGCTTCCACGCCCGTGTCAAAGTGCACCGACTGGGGGCAGTAGCCGCAGTCTTCGGGGCAGCCACCGGTCTTGACCGACAGCAAGGTGGCCAGCTCCACCATATTGGGGTCAAAGTGGGCGCGGTGCACGGTTTGGGCCTGGTACATCAGGTCTGAAAAGGGCAGCTCCAGCAGGGCTTGCACTTCGGCTACCGTCCAGACCCGCTGGCCACTGGCGGGGCGCGCCGCCGGGGTTTTGTGGGGGGCGTGGAAATGCAGAGGCTTGACTGTTGCAACAGGGGTAGGAGCTACGGTGCTTGTCATAGTGTGTGGGTCTTTGTACAAAAATTCTAGTCTTCAATGCCACGCTGCGCCGGTATGCCGGCCTTGAAGGCGTGCTTGATCATGGTCATCTCGGTCACAGTATCGGCTAGTTCTATTATCTCAGGCGGACAGCGCCGCCCGGTGAGCACCACATGCACATGGCTGGGGCGGGTTTTTAACGTATCCAACACATCGTCTAGCGGCATCCAACCGTAGATTAACGGGTAGGTAATCTCGTCGAGCGTGACCATAAAGTATTCGCCACTCAATATATCGGCCTTGGCCTTTTGCCAGCCGTCGCGGGCCAGCTGGGCCGAGTGCTCCAGGTCTTGGCTTTTCCAGCTAAAGCCGTCGCCCAGCCCTTCAATGGGAATGCCCAGTTGCTCAAACATGCGGTGCTCGCCAAAGCGGGCGCTGGGCACTTTCATGAACTGGAAGATTTTGACCTTTTTAGCGCGGCCATGTGCACGCAAAGCCAAGCCAAACGCGGCGGTGCTTTTGCCCTTGCCGTCGCCGGTGTTGACGATCACGAGCCCGCGACGCTCGCCTTCGGATTTTTCGTAGGGTTTTTCGGTGGGAGGGGTTTCGATTTGCATAGTTTTCCTTTTGGGGTCAGATTCCGATTTCACTTACTCGTTGTTGGCGCACCCCAACCGCTGCGGTAACCAGCAATGTTGGTGTGCAACGGTGGAAGTCCAAACGCGCAAGGGCGCAGGGCGGTGTGGCACTCTGCGAAGCGGCATAAAGGCGGAGCTGTCGACCCTAGGTCGACGCGGGGGACAGCCGCGTAGCGGAGTGCCACTCCGCCCTGTGCCCGTGCCCCTACCAAGCCAGCCATCATTTGCCAACCGTGGGCAACGCCACCCACTGCCCCTGCACCGAATGAATGGCAATGCGCTCGTCAAACACTTGGGTTAAAGCCCGGTGTGTAGCAGAGTCGGCACAC
>JBIIYT010000205.1:0-4839 GCA_044346675.1 Rhodoferax sp.
TGGCCTGGCGCAAGGCGCCTATTTAAGCTTCAAAGGCGTGCCCATACTGCCTGTGCCGGCCATCAGCTTTCCTTTGAGTGACAGGCGCAAGTCAGGATTTTTGCCACCCACCATTGGGGTGGACAGCGTGAATGGCACCGAGGTGGTGACTCCTTACTACTGGAATATTGCGCCCAACCGCGATCTCACGGTCACCCCCACGCTTATGGTGGCACGGGGTGTGGACTATGGAGGCGAGTTTCGTTACCTCGAGTCCACCTACAACGGCACGCTCAAGGCCAATTACACGCCGGTGGACAAACTGCGTGATGTGAACCGCTGGGGCATGAGCCTCACCCACAACGGCACCGTGCGGACCGACCTGCAGGCAGCGCCCAACGTGGCGGTGGCGGTGAACCTCAACCGTGTGAGTGATGACGACTACTGGCGTGACTTTGCGGGCCGTGGCGGCCCGCTCACCCAACGCTTGTTGCCCAATGATGTCAATACCTCGTGGGGACAAGGTGGCTACTCTGGTGGCTTGCGGGTGCTGAAGTGGCAAGTTTTGCAAGACCCCTTGGCGCCCATCGTGCCGCCCTATGACCGCGTGCCGCAACTGACAGCGCGCTACGCCCAGACCAACGTGCGCGGGTTTGATTGGTCGGTCGATGGCGATTTCACCCAGTTTGAGGCCGACCGCCTCAAAACACTGCAGCCCAATGCCCAGCGCGGCTATTCATTGCTGCAGCTCAGCCGCCCTTGGCTGGTGCCGGGCGGCTTCATCACGCCGAAGCTGCAAGTGCATGCAGCCGCCTACCAGTTTGACGCACCCTTGGCCAACTCTGAGCGTTATGCCAACAGCACGGTGCCCACCTTTAGCCTGGACAGTGGCTTGGTGTTTGAGCGCGAAGCTTCGCTGTGGGGACGCGACTATGTACAAACGCTGGAGCCGCGCGCGTTTTATGTCTATACCCCGTTCGTCAATCAAAGCTTGCTGCCCAACTACGACACGGCCGCCAATGACTTTAACTTTGCCACCATTTACACGGAAAACTCTTTTGGTGGACACGACAAAATTGCTGACAACAATCTGCTCACCTTAGGCCTGACATCGCGCTTTTTAGATCCAGAAACGGGTGCCCAAGTGGCGCGCTTTGGTTTGGCCCAACGCTTGCGCTTTGAGGAACAGCAAGTCACCCTCACGCCCACGGCGGTGCCTGCGCAGGCTGGGTTTAGCGATGTGCTTATGGGCGCTGCTGTCAACCTGGATGCGCGCTGGGCCCTTGATACTACCGTGCAGTACAACGTAAAAACCAAGCGCTCAGAGCGCTCTACCCTGGGCACACGCTACAGCCCCAGCAATTACCGCGTCATCAATGCGGCCTACCGGTTTCAAAAAGACCCCAGCCGAGACCCCCAATTGGATGGCGTGGAAAGCCGGGCGGTAGACGTGAGCTGGCAGTGGCCGATTAACGACCTATGGGGTGATCGTGGCAAGGAGCTGGGCTCAGGAAGAGGCCAAGGCCCCGGGCGCTACTACAGTGTGGGGCGCATGAACTTCAGTCTCAAAGAGCAGCGGCTGGTCGATGCGATTGCGGGGGTCGAGTACGATGCGGGCTGCTGGCTGGGTCGCGTGGTGATTCAAAGAACGCAAACCAGCACCGCCACCTTCACCCAAAGCCTCATGTTTCAGCTAGAGTTTGTGGGCTTTACGCGTGTGGGCATCAGTCCGCAAAGAACTTTATCCTCCAACATTTCGCGCTACCAAAACTTGCGGGAAACGGGCACTGCCAACAGCCGTTTTAGCAACTACGATTGATCACCATGAATCTTCGCTTTGTTACCTTGACTATTGCTCTAGCGTGCAGCCTGATGTCTGCGGTGTTCGCGCAAGCGGTGCAACCCACCGACTTCATCGTGGCCGTAGTGAATGCAGAGCCCATCACCAACAATGAGGTGCGGCTCGAAGTCAAACGTGTCACGCAAGGCCTAGAACAGCTGCAGCAAGTGGTTCCTACCCCGCAGGTACTGCGCAACCAGGTGCTAGAGCGCCTGATCAATGACCGCGCCCAGCTCCAATTCGCCAAAGAAACGGGCATTCGTATTGATTCGGGCAGCATCGATTTGGCGGAAGAAAACGCTGCGCGGCAAAATATGCTCACGGTCGCCGAGTTTCGTAAGCGACTGCTCAAAGAGGGTGTGGATGCAGACCGCTTTCGCGCCCAGTTGCGCGACCAACTGATGCTGGCTCGCCTGCACGAGCGCGATGTGGAGTCGCGCATACGCATCTCTGAGCAAGAGCTCGACCGCTACATGCTGGAGCAGCAAAGTGCCAATACAGACCCTTTTGCCCGGGACATTAACTTGGCACAGATTCTGATTGCCATTCCCGAGAAAGCCACGCCCAGCCAAATCGCTCCTTTGTTGGCCCAAGCCCAAGGTCTGTTGGAGCGCATTCGTAAGGGAGCCAATTTTGATGCCTTGGTGCAAGAGTTTTCTGCCGCGCAGCGTGACAAAGGCGGGCAGCTAGGTCTGCGCCGCGCAGACCGCTATCCGCGCTCCTTTGTGTTGGCCACGCAAGACCTGGCGGTGGGCGAGGTTTCGGAAATCGTACGCTCGGCAGCCGGATTCCATATTTTGAAAGTCATAGAAAAACGCCAGCCCACCAAGCTCATCAGAACGGTGGTGCAAACCCGTTCCCGGCATATCTTGTTGCGCCTCAGCCCGCAGCTCACGCAAGAGGTGGCCTTGGCCCGTTTGGTGGACTATAAAAAGCGAATTCAAAGTGGTACGGCTACCTTTGCCGATTTGGCCAAGCAGTTTTCCCAAGACAGCAGTGCTGTAGATGGGGGCGACTTAGGTTGGGCTATGCCAGGCATGTTTGTGCCGGAGTTCGAAGAAACCATGAACCAGCTGACCGATGGGCAAGTGAGCGAGCCTTTGGTGTCGCGCTTTGGTGTGCATTTGATTCAGGTGCTAGAGCGTCGCCGGGTGGATCTGGACCCACAACAAGTGCGCGAGGTGGTACGCAATGAGCTGCGCCAAATCCGTTACCAAGAGACCTTCACCACTTGGGCGCAAGATATCCGTGCCCGCGCCTTTGTGGACTACCGCGAGCCACCCCAATAACCGCACCCCGAAAGCTCAAGCGCACTCCATGAAGCACATCGCCCGCAAGCGCTTTGGCCAGCATTTTCTAACGGACGGCGGCATTATTGATGCCATCGTGCAAGCCATTGACCCGCGCCCGGGCCAGCGCATGGTGGAGATTGGCCCCGGCCTTGCAGCCATGACCCAGCCCTTGGTGGAGCGCTTGGGGCACTTAACGGTGATTGAGTTGGACCGCGACTTGGCGCAGCGCTTGCGTGCCCATGGGCAGCTCACGGTGATTGAATCTGATGTGCTCAAAGTGGACTTTGCTCTGCTACACAATACGCAAGCCGCTATCAAAAATGAAGCATCGAGTGCTGGCTTGGCAGAGCCTTTGCAAAAGTTGCGGGTGGTGGGCAACTTGCCCTACAACATCTCAACGCCCATTCTTTTTCATTTGCTCGATTGTGTGGACGTCATCCAAGACCAGCACTTCATGTTGCAAAAAGAGGTGATAGACCGCATGGTGGCGCAGCCCGACACGGCTGACTTTAGCCGCCTGAGCGTCATGCTGCAGTGGCGTTATGCCATGGAGAACGTGCTTTTTGTGCCGCCTGAGAGTTTTGATCCGCCGCCCCGTGTGGACAGCGCTATTGTGCGCATGGTGCCGCTGGCAACACCCGCTCAGGTAAACCTAGAGTTGCTAAGTGAGTTGGTGCAGGTGGCTTTTAGCCAGCGCCGCAAACTGCTGCGCCACACGCTGGGGCCTTGGCTGGAAGCCAAGGGCTTTACAGGTCAGTTTGATGTGCAGCGCCGTGCACAGGAAGTACCTGTGCCGGCCTATGTGCAACTGGCGCAAACCTTAAGCGGCAGCTAACCAATATCCTGCATTAAAGGGGCTGCTCATACGCAGCGCCAGTGGAGAAACGTCCAACAACTTGTCGGTTGGCATTTTTTCTCCGGTTTCAGTGAGCAGGTTCACTCCTGCAAGTGACTCCACCGCTGTGGAATCGCTGTTGGCCTCGTTCGCCCGTTCTGCTTGGCTGGTGTGTGCAGAACGGGCTACAGAAAAGAATAGAAGCATCGGAACGGAATTTTCCTGTCCCCCCAATAGTCTGCAGTGTCGCGGAAGATGTCGAGCAACTGCTCGCGTGCTTCTTTGTCAAACTTAATGTTGGCAGGAATGTGCTCCAGAACCACGATGAAGCCAGGCTGGGGGCCTGACTTGTGCACCGGGTCGGTCAGGCTGTCGTACAACGCGTCAAAGTTTTTGCCCACATGGATGGGCAGCATGAATTGCTGGCTAATGAGGTCGAGCACATCTTGCTTGGTCTGTGCAGCGGCCAAATTGGCATACAAGAAATGTTGGCCCAAGGCCCCGGCAGCGTCTTGCAGCTCTTGCACCCGAAAGGCGCGGATGGATTGGACAATGTTTGTCCGTATGCCCTTCAAAGGCACATCCGTTTTAGTGCCTTGCGGCATCTCTTCTTGACGAAGTGGCATAGTCATTTCCCCTTCAACTTTCAACATAAAAAAACCAACAGTCACGGCACGATCTTGCGAAAGCTCGCATAGTGATCGGCCGTGTAATAACAAACATCAGGCGTTGTGGGCAACCCGCCGCACACAATTCGCCGTACCCCCCGGTGACGCACACCGGGCGTTTTGACCGTGTACTCGCGGTAATAGCCGCGTTTTTGATCTAAGAGCAAGCGCTCCCGATTTCTAAAAATCACACCGTCCTTTTCATAAGGGAACGGACCTCCTTGG
>JBIIYT010000206.1:0-4830 GCA_044346675.1 Rhodoferax sp.
TTCGATCACCACGCTGTAGCTTTCAGTTGTACCTGCACGCCTGTCATCTAGCCAGGTAATAGTCAGTGTGTAGCGCAAATAGTCTGTTGACGCGCTTGCCACCTGGCTTAGTGAGTAGGTGGACCCGCGCAATTGCTTTCGCATCAGTGGACCCCACTCCCGCATCTCGGTCTGAACCAAGGTCTCATGGGTGGCCCGGTCTGGTTCTTGTGCCGAGCATGTATCCGTGTCGGAATAAATCGCAGGACATTTGGAGAAGTCTGGCGGTTTGCTAGGCTGCGGGCTCGCAAGGGCATCGGCCATGAAGGGTGTGCGGACCGCTCTAATTCGGTCTGCAAGGTCGTTGCTAAGGTCAACGGCAATACTGCGGTAGTACGCGCTGTCGTTGAGGCCCGTTGTTCTGAGTTGGACTCCAGCCAAGCCGAGCAGACCAAAACCGAGCACGGTGATAGCGACCATCACCTCTATCAAAGAAGCGCCCCGCTGGGTGGTGCTTATGTGCATACAGTAGTACCTATACTTTTACTAACATGGCCAGACAGCGTAACACGCACAAGATGCTCTTTGCGCCCAGGCATGCACAGCGTAAAAATTCGTTCAAGAGCTGCGTTGCCAAAAGTTCCCGAAAACTCCACGGAAGTCGCGGTAGAGGTAACCGTAAGGCCTGAAGTGGCTACATTGCGCTGCAAAACGCTGGCGCTGTCAATCACAGTCCACCCCGTAGCCCAAGCGGTTGCACCGGCATCGCAAAGCACGGAGGTGTCAGAGTTGGGTGTGGTAGACGGGCACACTTTGATGTTGCTGCGCCGCTTTATTGCCTCGGTGCGCGCCAAATTGAGTGTGCTGGCAAACTGGTCAGATTGCGACGCCAGCCGCGCATCGCGTATGAGATCGATCATGCTAGGCACACCAATGGTCAGCAAGATGACGGCAATGCTTAAGGTAACCATCAGCTCGACCAAAGTGAAGCCCGCTTGGCTACAGCGCTGCGGGGAATGTCTAGCAAGTGAAAAAACCAAACAGGGCATGAAAATTCCTAATTTTTGAGTTCCCGCCATGTGCTGGCCTCTATCCTTACGCCATCAGTGGGCTCGGGATTGGTCTCGGTTTCTGAGGAGCCATCGCTTCCGAACGAACCGCTAGACAAAATACCCCCGCCCTTGAGTTGGCGGCGTTGAATAGTCTCACCCCGCCTGCCACCGCCAATTCCAGCTTGGCCTGCCCCCACGCCTTGTGCGTTGGCCTCTAGCATTGCCACAAAACCTCCGGAGCCTGCATAGGGGTCTTCGCTGCCCAAACTTGGAAAGTTGGTCAAGCCCTCTCCGGTAGCGACAAAGCTCAACTCTGTAGGAATACCGTCGGAATCCTTGACTCCGCTGGCATACGCTGGCCCCCCATTGATGACCGTGAACGCCACTTTATCAGCCGTAGTGGACCTTTTATCACCATTCATATCGAAGTACGAGTAATCTTTGTTCGCCGACGGTTTGGCATTGCCCTTGGACACGATAGAACCTGTGAGCGGATTCAAGGCCATGATCCAACCAGTTCCACCGGCAGTGCATTGATCTGCGGAGATGGGCACACCCGTAGGGAACTGGATAACATTGGCATAAATCCTGGGCGTAGCCACTAGGCGTTCAGAGCTGGTGGGCAAATTCATGTACCAGCCTTTTTTGGTGTTGCTTGTCACGTCTGTGACATCAATCTCATTGGCACTCACTTTACGGAAGGTGCCCTGCTTATTGGAGCCACCCGACATGGTGTACTCTTCAAGCACGCTTTGCTGCACCAGATCGCTTGCATTATTTGCAATACTGATGGTCTCAATATTGCTTTGCATCTTGTCCAGTATTCCATAAAAAGCTTGTGTGGTGGTGGTAGTGCGATCCGCATCCGTTAGCAACTGGCCGGTACCAAAGAGCACCATGTTGCCCACATTTTTCACCCCCAAGGTTGCAGGGCGCATGGTGATAGGCTGACCCGCGGGGGCTTTAAACAGGGGCACGGGCACATTGCTGGAGTTTGTAGACACCTTGAAGTCGGCTGCGGTGTCGGCCGTTAAGTCAAACCGCCACAGCTGGCCATTCACATCGCCTGCATATACATAGTCCAAAATGCCGTCTTGAGCCACGTCTACCCCCCAAGGAGAAGATAAGCCTTCGCTCTTATAGGTGCCAGTGGTGGGCAACTCTAGTTTTTTGATTAACACACCAGTATCGGCATTGACAATAAACAAGGCCGATGTATTGCCGGTGGTTTTTTGCCCCCCAGAGACCGTGTCGTCGTGGCTGTTTAGATACCCATTAGAAAAAATAACTGCCGGCACGCTTTCGGTTGCGGACTTGCGCACGGTAGACATGATAGGCGTGCCCATGGAGTAGCCAATGCTATTGTCGGAGGCATCGGTCCACTCCCATTTAACCAATGAAGTGGCCGCATCAAAACTGGCTGCATTGGTGACATCCAGCGCGTAATGGCCCTGCCCGCCTTGCCCCAAGCCACCTACGACCATCGTCTTCCAAGGACCGGCCGCGCTGGTTTTGAAATCCATCGGCCTGCCAATGCTGCCGTTGACGTGGTAGGTGTGCGCCGTTCCACCGCTGGTGCCATAGTCGGCTGCAGTGAGCGCCCTTAAGCGCGGGTACACCGCCGAGGGCACGTACGCGGCCAACTCGGTCATATTGCTGATGCTAAACGCATGCAGCATGCCAGCGTTGGCACCCACCAACACCATGCCACGGCTGCTGTTGTTGGTTTTGAATGTGGCGTAATCTGTGGCGTTGGTAAAGCCACCGGGGGCACTTACCACCACGGGCTGGCCATCCACAATATCACCCATGAACGTCTTGACCGAGTTCACCAGAGGCCGCGTGCGAAAACCGGTAATGCCTTCGACACCGCGCACGAACTTGATCGTATTTTTCTGGTCATTAGCCGCAGCTAGCGCAGTGGCTTTGCGCGCATCAATTTCAGCAGCCGTAGGGGCATGTGCGGGCACCACCGGCGGGCCAGGCACCTCGGGCACTGTGGCTGTAAGTTGCTCAGGGGTGATGGCCAGCGCAATTTTTTGCGCATCGGTCATGGCGGCCCAGCCCGTTGAGTGATCAAAGGTAAAGGGCGTCGTAGTAGTGCCTACCACCTTGGCAGAAAAAATCTTGCGACTCGCCTCTGCAGGAATAACCTCCTTGGCACTCGGCGTGCAAGCTGAGCCTATGCCCGTGGACAAGAGCTCATAGCAGCGCAACTCACCATACCAACCGTTGGGGTTAAACACGGGTTGAAAGATTTTGTTCCCCGCCGCAGTGTATTCACTTAGGGTAGCGAAGCCTCCGGCGTTAGAGGTTGATGCGCGAATGTCAGCAATGGCATTGGCCAAGGATGAGATAAGGGCAGCTTGATCGGCAGCTTTAAAGTATTTACCCCCGCCAGCTGTGGCGGCGGCAGGCAGTTCTTTGTTGTCAACGGTGCCAAATGCAACGGTATACGTGGCTAAATTTTGTCTGGCGTACTTGGGGTCATCAAAGGACTTTCCGTCTAAATCATTACCACCCACCCGCAAATCTGCCACTTGTCCGTACTTGGCCACGTCACGGATACCGGCGGGTTGGTTCAACCCGGCAGCTCTAAATACTCGGTTGTTGGTGTCACCTTCAAGCTTGGTAGGGCAGGTCACGTTTTGACCATCATCTGCAAGGGCGTTTGATGCGGTGCAGACAGAAAAATTCTTGGCTACCGCATCGCCATTACTCTTTCGGGCGGTGTAGGGCAAAGGCAGCTGAACACCCACCGCACCCGTACCGGGTAGCTCTTCGTCTGCAGTTCCATCTCCGTCAGTTAAAACGACGACGAAATTTTTCTGGCAGCGGTACTGAATGGGGCTGGTATAGGTGGCAGTGGCTGGAGAAAGCTTGGAATACAAGGAGGTCTTGCCTTCAAAGTAGCGGGTTATCTCCACCATCGTCTCGCCCAACGGGCTGTTTGTCAAAGGATAAAGTGCATCAATTTCGGTTTTGAGCGTCGTACGGTTGGTGGCGTTCATATCTGCAATGGGCCTTACCAATCGGCCAGAGGTCGAGGAGGAGGCGGTATCAAAAGTGAATAAACCAAAGCGAAGACACGGGCCCGGAACCACACCCAAAACAGGGTCGCACTTGGTGTTGTCGTCTATCACCTGCTTTGCCACCGACTTCGCAATCATCATCCTATTGGTAGGGTCGTTAGGACCGGTCGAACCACTTCCGTCGGGTCGCAACTCCATACTCCCTGAATTGTCTATAAACAACAGCACATTGGGTGTGACCGAGGTAGACAAAGATGGGGGTAGAGCCGGATAAGGCTCTTGGGCCAGTGCGTTGCTGGCCGCGGCCGAAAATGCAATGCAAATGGCCATGGTGGCGGCGTTCGGCTTGAAATGGTGATTCATACTGAGTGCTCCAAAAAGGTGCTATTACGGGTCAGCAGCGCACGCCAACCTAGCTTTTACGATTGTTAGGTTAGCAGCCATCCATCGGAGAAGGAAAGACTGAGCGAAGAGCGGTACGTATTGCCCGACAAATGGAGACCCGAATCGGCCAAGCCAGTTTTTTCTGAAAGGTATGGCCTTCGGCTAAAGCACTTTGCAGGTAATGCGCTAGCTACATGGGTTTGCGGTGGCCTTGTGGCTTTTGGGACGCCCGGTCTTGTTGATAACAATATGCCAAGTTTCAGACGTTTTGGGGGCACCGTGGCAAAACTTGACCGTGCCAGCCTGAAATGCGCCCGACACGAGATTGGTGGTACCCGTGGGAGTGTAAGAAATGTACTTTGCCACCGGGGTGTTTCCGCTAA
>JBIIYT010000021.1:0-15184 GCA_044346675.1 Rhodoferax sp.
TACCGCTGGCCCCAAAGGTTTTAAGCAAAGCGCTGTCGGCAAACTCACCCACCACGCGCGCGCGTATGGCGCGCTGCTCAAACCACTGCTCTAAACGGTTGCGCACGGCGGTGTTCGCAGTGGGCAGTAGCAGCGGCACATCCCCTAAGCTGCGCGGGAAGTCTTTGCTCGCTGCCGCAGCAAGTTCTGCCGTGCCGTACCAGCCGATGGTGGAGGCCCCTAGGGAGTGGCTGTAGAGCTTGATATTCGGGTTGGCGGGGGCCGGGCGGTCAGACAAAACCAAGTCGAGCCGGTGCAAGGCTAAGTCGCCGAGCAAGTCGTTCAAATTGCCTTCGTGGCACAGCAAGTGCAGGTTGGGCTCGGCAATTACCGGTTGGATCAAGCGGCGCACCACCAGTTTGGGCAGGCCGTCACAAATGCCCATGGCTAGGCGCACGGCAGGCGCGCTCACGGCGTCTCGCACCCGCGCGGGCAGTGCTTCACCCAGCTGAAAAATTTGGTCTGCCTGCTGCATGGCGGCCAGCCCCGCCTCGGTGAGCACTAAACCGCGCCCAGCGGGCTTGAGCAATGCGTAGCCTAGCGAGCGCTCTAGCTCCCGCACCTGTGCGCTTACGGTTTGCACTGCCATGTCCAGTTTTTCCGCGGCGCGAGAGATGCCACCCTCCTTGGCCACGACCCAAAAATAGTACAGATGCTTGTAGTTAAAGGATGTGCTCATAAGTAGCTTTTTTAAGAATTTGAATAACAAATTATCTGCTTTTTAAGAAGTCCAGGGGCATCTATCGTCAAGCCTTGTTTCAACCACGGGAGACCCGCCAATGGAAATCATTTTTGAATCTCGCGATGCCGATGGCAGCCAGATGCGCGAGTTGACAGTGGAGCGCGTGCGTTTTGCGCTGCGCCGCCTCAGCGCCTTGGTGCCACGCGCCAAGGTGCAGTTCTCTGACGTGAACGGCCCACGCGGTGGCGTAGACAAACGCTGCCAAGTAGAGCTGAGCACCGAGGCTGCAGGCACGGTGGTTATCGCCTCACTGGCGCGCGATTGGCGCACCGCGTTGGACCGCTCGCTAGGGCGGGCCACCCGGGTGCTCAGGCGCAGCCTGCAACGCAATCAAAAGCCTGCGCGCGGCCGCAGCCCACGTCTTGCTATAGATAGCTAAAACCTGCCAACCCTTAAAAGGAGAATGTATTGTGAAGTGTCCTAACTGCGCTGACTCCGCCTTGGTCATGAGTGACCGCCAGGGCGTTGAAATCGACTACTGCCCGACATGCCGCGGAATCTGGCTCGACCGTGGCGAGCTTGACAAAATTTTGGAGCGTGCCTCGCTAGCTGTTGCCCCGTCGGCCTCGTCAGTGCCGCCTGCAGCGCAAGCTTCGCACCATCGCAAGCAGCCCGACTTTGAAGACTCGGACTACCGTAGCGGTTACCGCTCTGGCCAGTACCGCAAGAAGTCTTGGCTCAACGAGCTATTTGACTGAAAGCGCTTGGCCATCAGCGCTGGTGCAGCGCGTGCTCAATCTTTAAGCATTTATTTTGCACCACCATGAGCCCCCCTGCACGGGCCTTGGCCGCGGCGGCTTCGTGCGCCACGCCTAGCTGCAGCCACACGGCCTGCGCGCCAATGGCAATGGCCTCATCCACCACCGGCGGCACGTCGGCGCTGTTGCGAAACACGTCCACCAGTTCAATGGTGTGGTGCTGCGCGGCTTCACTTAGGCTGGCGTAGGCCTTCTCGCCCAAAATCTCAGCCGCATTGGGGTTGATCGGGACGATGCGCCAGCCCTGGGCTTGCAGGTACTGCGCTACGCGAAAACTGTCGCGGTGCTCTTTGGGTGAGAGGCCCACCACGGCCACTGTGCGGGCTTGCGAGAGGATGTGGGCTATTGCTTGGGTTTCGGTCATGGTTTTTTCGGTCATAGCGTCTCCAGTGCAGCGCGTACATCACGCACCGTCAAAATCTCTGAGAGCACCAACGGTGCGCGCCCGGCTTGGTAGAGCACATACACCGGCACACCGCTGCGGCCTAGCTGTTCAAGCGCTAGGGTGATGGCGGGGTCGCGCCGCGTCCAGTCCGCGCGCAGCAGGGTGACGCCTTTGGCGGCAAAGTCGGCCAGTACATCTGAGTTGCTCAGCGTGGTCTTCTTGTTGTACTGGCAGGTAATGCACCACGCGGCGGTGAAGTCTACAAACACGGGCTTGCCAGCGGCTAGCTCGCCCTCTACGCGCCCCGGTGTCCATGCTTGCCATGGGCTGTTTTGTGGGGCCGCGCTGGCTGTGGTGGATGGGGCATTGGCCGGCACTGCCTGCACAACGTTGTGGCCTACGGCCCACATCAACAGGGCGCAAGATGCGATCGAAATGCTAGCAAATACCCATTTGCTACGCCCCTCTAGTCCCAGCGACCACACCACCAACGCCATGCTCAGCAGCAGCGCCAGCAGGCTGGCGGCGCTGTCCACTCCGCTCAAGTGCCCCAGCACCCACATCAGCCATACCACCGTGGCCCACATGAGAAAAGCCATGAAGTGGCGCAAGTGCAGCATCCACACCCCCGGGCGCGGCAGCCAGGCGCCCACGCCGGGCACCCAGCTGGCCGCCAGGTAAGGCAAGGCAAGCCCCAAGCCTAGCGTGGCAAAAATGGCCAAAGCTTGCGCGCCCGGCAGCGTAACGGCGTAGCCCAAGGAGGCACCCATAAACGGCGCTGTGCAGGGCGAAGCCACCGCCACTGCCAGCATGCCCGACAAAAACGCATCCAGCGCCGGATGGCGCAGCTGCACACTAGCCCAGCGCGTGGGCACCAAGCTCACCACTTCAAACAGACCCGCCATGTTCAAGCCCAGCAGGGTAAACAGCAGCGCCAGCGCTGCAATGACTGCGGGTGACTGCAGTTGAAAGCCCCAGCCCAGTTGTTCGCCACCGGCACGCAGAGCTAGCATGAGCGCGCCCAGCGCCATAAACGAAAGCACTACCCCTGCCGTGTAGGCCAAGCCTTGTGCGCGGTGTGCTGCTGTGCTGCGCCCGCCTGCGCCCGCAAAGCCCAGCACTTTGATGGCTAAAACTGGAAATACGCAGGGCATCAAGTTCAAGATCAAGCCACCTAGCAGGGCGGCAGCCAATGCCAACCCAAAGCCAGCGCCAACGAAAGCAGAGTCGCCTGCGGGCGCAGGCGGCCGTGCGTTGCCCGCTGCATTGGCGTCAAGTGCTTGCTGCAATGCGGCTGGTATCGCGGCCGGCTCGGCTACCTTCGGCCAGTTGCCCACCACGGCGGCTTGCACCACCAAGCTTTCCTTGCCCAGTGCCAACACCACGGGCAGATCGGTGGGGCTGGTGCGTCGAAAGGCGGTCAATGGCACGGTAGCAGACCACACCCCATCCGCCCATGCTTGGGTGCCGCTGCGCGTGGCGCTGCCTGTGGCGGTGGCATCGGCACTGGATGGGGCTGCCGCCGTTTCGATGATCTCTGGCGTTTCAGGGTAGGCGTTGATGGCTTTGCCCTGCCATGCCTTGGGTAGCCCGTTCACCGTCAACGTCAAGGTTTGCGCGCTCACTTGCACACGTGCCGGTCCGGCCAGCGGCCGGGGGGTGGCTGCGCGCGCGGTCTCAAAGGCTGCTGCGTGTAGGGCGGTGGAGCCTTGTATCGGAATGCGCAGCACAAATTGCCCATCTTGCGGAATGCATTCCAAGCGGCAGACCAGCCACGTAGCCGCCAGTTTGACTTCAAACTCTGCCCCCGGCGGCGTTGGTTTGAAATCGGGGTTGATGGTGAGCGGCACGGGCAGCAGCACGGTGCCCTCATAGCCAAAATTAGCCAGCCTGCCAATGCTGATTTTTTGCGGGGTGGGCCAAGCGATGTGGCCTGCCGTTACGCCGCCAGGCAGCGTCCACTGCAGCTGGGTGGGTAGGCCCGAGTCGCCTGCGTTTTTCCAGTAGGTGTGCCACTGGGGCTGGTGCTGTAGCTTCAGGCCCAGCCACACTGGTTTGCCTGCGGCTACGCCGTCAGGGGCATGTGCCACCAACTCGGCGCGTACTTGTTCGGTTTGCACCACGGCGCTTAAGCCTGGGGTGCCGATGTGGGTTGATCTGCCAAAGTCTAATTGGGCAAAAACGGCTGTATTGATTGAGGTTGCAGCTACTAAAAAAATAGCTATTTGGCGCCACACAGGGTGCCAAGGTAGTGACGCACGCAGGGTCAAAAAGGGCTGTAAATGGAGGGACATGGTGCGGGGCAAACAAAAAAGCCAAGGCAGTGGTTGTCAGCCGCATTGTGGCATTGGGTGTGAAGTTCGGCTTGCGATGTGGCAAAAGTGCCCACAGCTGGGCGTGCTCCGGGTATAAAAGCATTTATTCACCCCACCATAGGAGCAAACCATGCAGTTGGTCAAAAAGTGTGTCCTTGTCACAGCGATCTTGGGGGCAGTGCCGCTGGCTGCCAGTGCGGGAGATGGGGGTACCCTCTATACACAACTGGGCAGCAATGGCGTGGGCTTGGGCTATGGCGTGTCGGTTGGCCAAGACTGGGCGGTGCGCGGCCAATACAACGCGTTTAAGAAAACCTATACCGGCAGTGTGAGTGATTTTGGCTCCACCGCCGTCGTTACGGCAGACATTGACCTGAGCACCTTTCAGATGTTGGCCGATTGGTATACCGGCACGGGGGGCTTCAGGCTCACAGGCGGTTTGGTAGTGAACAACAACAAAATTACGCTTTCGGCAACGGGAGCCACAGTGGGCAGCGCCACCAACCAAACCGTTAGCGCTGAGATCAAGCTGAGCGATTCACCCAGCCCCTATCTGGGCTTTGGCTACTCATCTCGGCCCAAATATGCCAAGGGTTTTGGCTTTATCTTTGATGCGGGCATCATGTTTCAAGACCCCAAAGTCACCCTCACTGCGTCGGGCGGCGCATCAGCCGCCGACATCGAGGCCCAGCGCGTCAAGGTGCAAGACGCGGTGAAAGACCTGAAGAACATGCCGGTGTTGGCTGTGGGTATCAGTTACTCGTTCTAGAACAGCGCGGCTTGGGTAAACACCGCAGGCAGTTTTTTGGGCGCTTTGATGCGCAGCTGCTTGTTTACATTCTCTTGGCCAAATACGACCTCAATATCGGCCACCGCTACGCCAAAGTGGGGCGCAAGGAAGCGCACCATGTGGTCGGTGGCTTTGCCGCCTTTGGGTGCGGCAGTCACGCTCACCTTGAGCTGCGTGCCTTTGGGCTTGCCAATCGCATCTTTGCTAGCGGCGGGTTTGCCCAAGATGTTGACCACCAAGGTGTCGCCCTCCCAGGCAAAGAAGGAGTCACCAGTGGCGTTGCGCGGGCGGGGCATGCAGGGATGATACGTCCATGCACGAATGTTATTTCTTGAGCGTGAGCTCGTTGTGAACGGCATGGGCACCGTCTGCGGTGCGCGCAATTTTCACAGCCGCATCCATCTGCGCTTGGGTGTCGAGTGTGCCGGTGAGGCGTACGTCGCCCTTGAGCGTGACCACCGCAATGTCAAAGCTTTTGAGCGAATCGTTTTGCTGCAGCGCCGTCTTCACGTGTTCGGTGACGTCAACATCGGAGACGTTACTTGCGGCGGATGTCGCTATGGGGGTTGCGGGCAAAGTGGTGGGTGTTGGCGGCGGCTTGTTGCAGCCACTCAATACCATCGCCAAGGCTGCGCCAGCCACGATAAGAAAAAAAGAGCGTTTGTGCATAGCAGGGGGTTCTCCATTGCGTGGGCCCTCAGGTGATGACCCTATCCCATCATCGATGGCTGAGACCGCTGCGTCAGTGCGCTGGCGCACGTGGCAGCATGCGCCGCAAGGTGTTGTCGCGCACAACGTAATGGTGAAACAGCGCGGCTGCCGCGTGCAAACCGATGAGAAAGTAGCCCACGGTGCCGCCCCCCTCATGCAGCTCTTGGGTCCAATCGGCAACAGATTCGCTTGCGCTTATGAGTTGAGGTAGCTCTAGGCCAAAGAAAGAGACCATTTTTCCCTCTGCGCTAATAGTTAACCAGCCTAAAAGTGGCATGGCTACCATCCAAGCGTATAAAGCCACGTGCGTCCAACTTGCAAAAATGGTTTGCCACTTGGGTGGCTTCGGTTCTATGTGAGAGGCCGCACTCATCAAGCGCACAATCACTCTGGCTACTAACAACACCAGCACAGATATACCCAACATAAAGTGCCAAGCCTTCATGTCAACACGCAAATCGCTGCCTTTAGGAAAGAAGTCGCGCAGCTCCATGCAGGAGTACACCGCAGCAATGAGCAGCAGCATCAGCCAATGCAAGGCAATGGAGAGTGATTCGTAACGGAGGGCGCGGGTATCGGTGTTCACGGGTGAGCCTCAAAGTGGTGTTCGTGACAGCATCGTACGAATGGACCAACCCCGTCGGTCTGGTGGCGAACGCAGGTCTATCTGCGCAGCACGCCCATCCACTCGCGTTGCGCAGGGCTCAGCGCTTCGTCGGGTGTGAGCATGCTGTGCTGCAGCGCAGTGCGTATCTCGGGTTCTTCGGCTGGTAGCTGGCCTTGCAGCAGCGCGTCGATGAGCGTGCGCACCTTGGACAAGCTTTTGCCGTAGAGCTCAAAAATCGCGCTCACGCTCACGTGCTGCGCAGGGTCGTCTAGCCAGCAGTCGTAGTCGGTGGCAATGCCAATGGTGGCGTAGCACATTTGTGCTTCGCGGGCCAAAAACACTTCGGGCACATTGGTCATGCCCACCACGTGGCAGCCCGCCTGTTGCAAAAACAAACTCTCGGCCCGGGTGCCTAGGCGTGGGCCTTCTACGCAGGCGTAGGTCAGGTCGCGGTGTGCGCTAATGCCCAGCGCTGCAGCGCCCTTAGCCACCCAGTCCACCATGTTGGCGCTTACCGGCAAGGCGGTAGACACATGGGCTGCCACGCCTTGGCCAAAGAACGTGCGCTCGCGTCCACCCTTGGTCCAGTCAAAGTACTGGCTTGGCAGGGCCAGGTCGCCCGGGGCAATGTGCAAGGCCAAGCTGCCCACGGCCGAGATGCCCAGCAACTGCGTGGCCCCGGCGGCCTTGAGGGCGTAGATGTTGGCGCGGTAATTCACCTCATGCGGCAGCAGCCGGTGCCCCGCGCCGTGGCGTGCCAAAAACAGCACGGTGTGCGCGCCTAAGCGGCCCTTGGCAATGGGGCCAGAGGCCTCGCCAAACGGTGTGCTGGTGGAGAGCTGAGTTTGCAGCTCCATGCCTGGTAGGTTGTAAACGCCGGTGCCCCCGATGATGGCTAGCATGTGGTTTTCTCCAAAAGGTGTGGCTCTGTGGTTTGCGCTGCAATGATTGCTTGCGCTACTTGGTAGTTGGGGCCTGCGCTAATGCGGCTCCAGTACGAATCGTGCGCGGCACTGCCCGTAGGCCACTGCGCTAAAAATGCTTGCTGCCACTGCGCTGTATCGAACTGCACGGCAATCGCATCCATGTGCAGTTCGGCGCGGGTGTTTGCAGGCAGACCAAACGCACGCGCTGACCCCGTGTAGGGGTGGGTGGCAATGCGGGTGAGCAGGCCGTAGGGTGTGCCTGCAAAGTTAGGCATGCCCGCTGCGCCGTTGTTCAGCACGATGGGCGCGGTGCCCTGTGCCTGCACTTGGCCCCCGGAATCGCCCGCATAAAACACTGGTAAGCAGGTGTGGCTGCAGGCAAACACATCCACCTGCGCTTGCACAAACCACTGCGCAAGGCGTGCAGCGTGTGCCGGGTTGCCCAAGTTTTCCTGCGCAAAGCCCCAGCCTGCTAAGGACTCAGCATCCCCATGCACTATGCCCACCTTGTGCGCACCTACATCCACGCGCAAATGCATAGGCAGTTGCGCCAAGCGCGCCACCAGCTCAGGAAACTGCTGTGCTGTAGCGCGCAGACGGCGCATGATGGTGTTGGAGTGGCGCACCACCTCGTCGCCCACCCAGTCGGGGTAGGCGCAGCCGCAGCCTACGTCATTGTCTGCCTCATCGCCTTCATCGTGTGGCGCACTGCCTTGGGGCTGCAGCTCGGTCTCCACATTGCCGCGTGTGGCCAAATGGCCCAGCACAGCAGTGTTGACCCGCTCAAACGCTTGGGGCGCGATGTTGAACCAATTGAAGTCGCCGTTAAACACCAGCTTCTTGGTGCCACGCTCGGCGGCAAACAACGCCAGCACGCGCGCCAGTGCGTGTTCGTTGCCATACAAGCCGCCCACCACATACAGCACCTCGCAAGTGTGCGCAGCGTTTGCGTGAAATACCGAGGGGGCGTAGCGGTAATGCAGCGGGCAGCTTCGCCCAGCGGTGCTGGTTGGCTTGGGTGCGTTCACAAGGTGTCCTCGGGTTGATGCTGCAAAGCCTGGGGCTGGGGCGTGTGTGCCCACGGGTCAGGCGCGGCGGGTGCGTCCAGTCGGTAGAGTCGGGTAAGTGTCAAGTCGTCCACTGCATGCACGGGCAAGTCAAACACGATTCGCCCGCTCTTCAGGCCCAGCACCCGCTCGGCTAAGAGCGGCAAAAGGCTGGGGTTGTGCACCACAGTAATCAGTGTGGAGCCGCTCGCCGCGCGGGCCAGCAGGCTGCATATTTCACTGGCGGCCAGGGGGTCTAGGCTGGCGGTGGGCTCATCAGCCAGTATCAATTTGGGGCGCTGCATCAGCATGCGGGCAATGGCCACCTTTTGCCGCTCCCCGCCCGAGAGCCGGTCGGCGCGCACATCCGCTTTGTGCAGCATGCCCACGTCAGCCAGTGCAGCCTGCGCAGCGGCGCGGTCTTGTGCGCTGTACACACGCGCCCAGGTGCGCCAGCCACTGCGCTGGCCCAGCAGGCCCATGAGCACATTGTCTAGGGCGCTAACCCGGTGCACCAAATGCAGGCCTTGCATGAGCTGGCCTACTTCGGCGCGCAGCTGGCGCAGAGCTGCGGCAGAGCGCAGCGCACCCACACTGCGCCCCAGCACCAACACCTCTCCTTGCGTGGGTTGTACAAAGCCGTTCAAGCAGCGCAGCAGGGTGGACTTGCCCGCACCGTTGTGCCCTACTACTGCAATGCGCTCACCCGCGTTGATGCGCAGGCTGGCAATGTCTAGCAGCACCTTGGTGCCCACTTGCACGCACAGGTTTTGTAGTGTGATGGCCGGGAGTGTGTTCATAACAAGGCCTGCCGAATGCGGCGGCTTATGGCATCAAACACGCCCACCAGCGCGATCACCACCAGCAGTACCGTGGCCAAGCGGCCCCATTGGAAAAGCGATGTCGCCTCAGATATCAGCAGGCCCAAACCACCCGCGCCAATCAAGCCCAGCACCGTGGAGTCGCGAATATTGAACTCCCACACATACAAGTGGCTGGACACAAACTGCGGCAGCACTGCGGGCCACACGGCGTTAAAAAATACCTGCAGAGGGCTAGCACCTGTGGCGCGCACCGCCTCTACCGACTGCATGTCCAGCGCCTCTATGGATTCGGTAAACAGCTTGCCGTAGGTGCCCACGGAATGCATGGCAATAGCCAAAATACCCGCCGTGGGCCCCAGCCCCACAATGCCCACCAGCACCAGCCCAAACACCAGTGAATGAATGGCGCGGGTCACGTTCAAGAGCGCGCGCACGGGTGCCGCCACGAACGCTGGCGCGCCCAAATTGCGCGCACTCAGCAGACTCAGGGGCAGCGCCAAAAGCGCCGCCAGCAATGAGCCCAGCGTGGCAATGCGCACCGTGGTCCAGGTGGCATCCACCAAGCCGTGCAAGTAGCTGGCCTCTACCGCGCGGCGGTCTTCCACGCGCAGCACCGTGCCGTCGTCGCTGCGGTACTCCAGCTTAGGGTTGCCAAACCACAGGTCCAGAAAACTGGGCTGTGCAAACTCTTGCGCGGTCTTGGCCAGGTTGCTCCACGGGTTGCGGCCCATAGACAAGTCGCCCTGCGCCGCGAAGGTGTACAAGCTGG
The DNA here is from genome assembly GCA_044346675.1 of Rhodoferax sp. Lineage (GTDB taxonomy): Bacteria > Pseudomonadota > Gammaproteobacteria > Burkholderiales > Burkholderiaceae_C > Allorhodoferax. The sequence continues at coordinate 9,913 of JBIIYT010000021.1, forward strand.
CCAGCACCAAGGCGGCATAGGCCAACACCAAAGCCCCAAAACGCAAGCGCCCGGGGATGCGCGCCCAAGTGAATGTGGGTGAGGTCAAAGCGCTTACTTAGCCTGCAGCTTGCCAGTGGCCAGCCCGGCATCGCGAATGGGTTTGTAAAAACGGTTGTCTTTGGTGACAAAGCCGGTGTAGTGCGAGGGCAGAAGCTGGGGCTGCTTGGCCAGCTCTGCGCCTACTGCCGCAAGTGCGGCTTGCAGCTTGCCCACCAAAGCCTTGTCTTGAAAAACTACCTTGCTCACTGCAAACGCATCGTTGGGCAAGGGGGCAGACTGCCAGATGATCTTGGAGCGTTCGGCCTTGATCAGGCCTTGCTCAATCATGGCGGTGCGGTTGCGGTTGTAGTCCGCGCCTGCGTCTAGTTGGCCCGCTGCCACCTGTGTTTCTATGGCCTGGTGTTTGGTGTACAGCACTTTGCTGAAATAAGTGTCGGGGTTGATGCCCTGGGTCATAAAGTAGTGCAACGGAATAAGGTAGCCCGAGGTAGAGCCCTTGTCGCCAAAGGCAAAGGTGCGCCCTTTGAGGTCTTGCACTGATTTGATGCCCGAGTCCGGGTGGGTGATCATCAGCGCAAAGTACTCTGGTTTGCCGTCATACAAGATGGTGGATATGGCTTGCGCCCCGGCCTCGTGGTTGGCCAGCACATAGCCCCAAGGGCCCATCAGGGCCAGGTCAGTCTCGCCATTGGCGAGCGACTTGGCCAGCCCCTCCCACGTGTCTACGGTGCGCAGCTCAATAGTGCGGCCCAGTTTGGCGGCCAGGTAGTTGGCCAAGGGTTTGTAGGTGGAGTCGTTCTTTTCGCGGTCGGGTTGGAATAGCCCCACGCCGAGCTTCAAGGGCGGCAGCGTCTGGGCTTGCAGGCTGCCAAAGGCGATGAAGGCAGCGCCTAACAAAAGCGTTTTCAAAGAGGATTTCATAGCGATTGAAAGAGATGTTTGAAGTAAGGCGGCTAGGCCGCTAACAGCGCCCCACCGCAACTGCTGCCTTGGCCCGCAGTGCAGCCATAGCAATGGTCTGCCACGCGAATAGCGCCCTGGGCGGGGTCGGTGCCCATCAGGTCCGCCAAGTGTGGTCGCGCGGTGCGGCCAAGCTGCATGGGCAAGGCCAGCATTTGGTTGAAGTCGCAGTCAAACAGGTAGCCCTGCCAGTCCACACTGACCAAGCTGGTACACATCACAGTGGCCAAATTCTCAGGTTTGTACGCACCTTTGAGCAACGCCATGTAGGGCTGAAATTCGCCTTTGGAAATCAAGGTGCTGCCAAAGCGCTGTATGGGCATGTTGGCCAAGGCAAAGAGTTGGTTAAAGACAATACAGAAGTGCTTGCTCAACTCGCGCTTGTAGTCAGCCTCTAGCGCGGTTTGCTCCGGTGGCAATACCGCCCCCTGCGGGTTGTACACCAGGTTCAATACCAGCCCTGTGCCTTCGCGCCCGTAGCCCAGTGCGTTGAGTTGTTGCAGCCCTGCAATACTTTTGTCAAACGTGCCCTCGCCGCGCTGGCGGTCTACCCGCTCTATGGAGTAGCAGGGCATAGAGGCCACTACTTCCACTTGGTGCGCGGCTAAAAAGGTGGCCAAGTCTTCTTGGCCGGGCTCAAACAAAATGGTCAGGTTGCAGCGGTCGATAACGTGCACGCCTAAGCCGCGTGCGCCCTGCACCAAGCGGCGGAAGTGGGTGTTGAGTTCGGGCGCGCCACCCGTCAGGTCTAGCGTTTTCACCTGGCGCGCGGCTAGCACTTGCAGCACCTGGTCTACGGTGGCGCTGTCCATCATCTCGGTGCGGTTGGGGCCGGCGTTTACATGGCAGTGCAGGCAGGTTTGGTTGCACTGGTAGCCCAGGTTCACCTGCAGCGTGTCTAAGCGCTGGCGCCGAAGGGGGGGGAAATCGGTCTTGACCAAAAGGGGGAGGGTGGCGTGCATAGGGTATTGAGGTGCAGCAGGGGGTAAACGGAAGTGGGTGCGGGGTAGGTCGTTTGGCGCAGAAAAATCTTACTTCGATAATACGGGCATGGCCCGACCCATCGCACCCACTGCCCCTGATAACCCCAGCCCTGGTGTTGCCACCCCTTCCTCTGCCCAGATTTCCCCGCCCCAGATCATTCTGGCTACGCTCAACGCCAAGTACATCCACGCATCGCTAGGCCTGCGCTACCTGCTGGCCAACATGGCGCGCCACGGTGGGGCGGACTTGCGCGCACGCACCGTGCTGCGCGAGCTCACCATTAACCGCCCCGCGCAAGTGGTGGCTGACGCTCTGCTGGCCGAGCTGGGGCCAGAGCCCAGCGATGCACAGCAGGGTGGCGCGGCCCAAGGCAGCGCAGTGCAGGTGGTGGGCTTTGGCGTGTACATCTGGAACGTCACCCAAACATGCGCCGTGGTGCGCTTGCTCAAAGCCCAGCGCCCGTGCCTAAAAATAGTGCTGGGTGGCCCCGAGGTGAGCCATGAACTAGAGGGGCAAGACATAGTGGCCCTGGCTGACCACGTGATTACCGGCTGGGGCGACGTGAGCTTTCCCAAGCTGTGCCGCGCTCTCATCCACGGGCCACAACCCTTGATGAAAATCATTGTGGGGGAGCAGCCCCCGCTGGAGCAGCTGGCCCTACCGTACGACGAGTATTCCCAAGCCGACCTGGCGCACCGGGTGCTGTATGTAGAGGCCTCGCGCGGCTGTCCCTTTAAGTGCGAGTTTTGTTTAAGCTCACTAGACAAGACGGCCACCGCGTTTGAGTTGGATGCATTCCTCAGTGCAATGGACGGCCTGTACCAGCGCGGCGCGCGCACCTTCAAGTTTGTAGACCGCACGTTTAACTTGAAGATAGACGCGTCGGTGCGCATCTTGCAGTTTTTCTTAGACCGATTGCCACCCGCAAACTCGGGTGACGCTGCAGACAACTTGTTCGTGCATTTCGAAGTCATCCCCGACCACCTGCCCGACAAACTCAAGGCCATGATCGCGCAGTTCCCACCCGGCGTACTGCAGTTTGAGGTGGGCATACAAAGCTTTAACGTGGAAGTGCAACAGCGCATATCCCGCCGCCAAGACAACGCCAAAACGCAGGCCAATGTGCGCTGGCTGGTGGAGCAATCCCACGCCCACCTGCATACTGACCTTATCTTTGGCCTGCCCGGTGAAACGCTACAGAGTTTTGCGCAGGGCTTCGATACCTTGTACGCCTTGCGCCCCCACGAAATACAGCTGGGCATTTTGAAGCGCTTGCGCGGCACCCCCATTGCCCGCCATACGCTGGAGCATGGCATGGTGTATGACGCAGCACCGCCCTATACCGTGCAGCAAACGGGCGTGGTGGACGCGCCCACTCTGCAGCGCTTTACCCGGTTTGCGCGCTATTGGGATTTGGTGGCCAACTCGGGCCGCTTTGGGCGCACTTTGCCAGTGTTGTTGGATGCCCCGTCACCATTTGATGCCTTCATGGCCTTTGCCGATTGGCTGTGGGCCAGTACCCAGCAAACCAGTGGCCTCACGCCCGAGGATTTGGTGGACGCTTTGTTTGACTACCTGTGCACCCAACGCCACTTGTCAGTGGCTGAGGTGCAAGCCACCTTGCTGGCCGACTATGTGGCCAGCGGTGCGAGGTCTAACCCGCGTGCTTTGCGTGGGCTGCTTCCAAGGGAGGCGGCGCAAGCAAGCGCCAATGCCTTGACCCAACGACAGCAGCGCCACAGCACTGGCGCTGCGCCTGTGGCGAACCCTATTATTTAATCAAGCGAATAGCAAACGGCAACACAAAGTCTTTGCCGTTAGAGCAGGCCACGGCTCCCATAATGCAAAACACCAAGTGGCACAGCCCCAAAGCCACAAAGCCTACGAAGCCGATCAATACAAATGCCAAAACAAAACATATGGCATATGCAATGGCTGTGGTGATACACCAATTCAACGCTTCTTTGGCTTGGGTCTGAACATAGGCATCGTCTTTTTTCAACAAGTACACAATCAAACTAGGAATAAAGTAAAAGAACAAGGTACCTATCCAAGTGAGGACAGCGATGTTCTTCGAGTCTTGCGTTACTGGGCTTATGGTTTCAATGTCCATGCTGGCTCTCTCAGTCAAATACGACGGTTCATGGGCACCGTCACTGGCCCCTTGTTACTGGCCATGCATTATGTGACGGTATTGGGGGCGAATGGACGGCGCTAGCTGCCAAGCGCTAAGATAAACCCATGACCACGCCCACCTCGCCGTCCTCCCTCACCAGCCCCCCCGCCAATCCACGCTATTGGGCCCACTGCAGCACGCAGTACTTTGCCCAGCTCAAAGCCAGCGGCGTGCTGGAGCAAACCATTGCGGTACTTCCCGTGGCCGCCACTGAGCAGCATGGCCCGCACTTGCCTTTGAATGTGGACAGCGCGTTGGTAGACGGCGTGGTGTCTGCCAGCTTGGTGCATCTACCGGCGCACGTGAACGCTTTGTTTTTGCCCACCCAAACCGTGGGCTACAGCCCCGAGCACGTGGCCTTTGCGGGCACGCTTACGCTCAAGGCCGAAACGCTTATTCGCCTATGGACCGACATTGGTGAGAGCGTGGCCGCTACCGGCGTGAAGAAGTTGGTGCTGCTCAACTCGCATGGCGGTCAAGTGGGCTTGTTGGATGTGGTGGCGCGTGACCTGCGCGCACGCCTTGGTCTGCTGGTGTACAGCGTCAACTGGTTTGGCCTGCCGCTCACTGGGCCTCAGGGCGAAGATGTGAACGCACTGTTTAGCGCACATGAGCACCGCTTTGGTATCCACGCCGGCGAAATAGAAACATCCATGATGCTGGCCCTGCACCCCACGCTGGTGGACATGGCGCAGGCGCAGAACTTTGCCTCTACGTCTGAGGCGCGCGCCCAAGCCTACAAAATCTTGGGCGACGGAAAAAGCGCCAAGCTCGGCTGGCAAATGCAAGACTACAACCCCGCAGGTGCGGTGGGCAACGCGGCCGCCGCCACCGCCGACAAAGGGCGCGCAGTGTTAGACGCTGCAGGCCGCGCGCTGGCGCAGTTGTTGGCGGAAGTGCACCAGCTACCTTTGAGCACGCTGGTAAGTAGCGATAAAAAAATGGGTTAAGCGGCATGGCATATGTGAACCACCCCACCCGGTCTGTGCGCCGCTATGCGCTTGCGCGGCTCAATGTCTTTCTGCTATCGGCACTGTGGGCGTGTACACCGTGCTTTGCGGCCGATAAGCCATCGGCGCAAGCAGTCGCTAGCGCGCCCAAGGTGGCCGT
>JBIIYT010000207.1:0-4828 GCA_044346675.1 Rhodoferax sp.
AAATTTGGATGCCAACACAGTGGTGATGGCTGCAGTGAGCGTGGTTTTACCGTGGTCGACGTGACCAATGGTGCCCACGTTGACGTGGGGCTTGGTACGCGTAAATTTTTCTTTTCCCATTTTTCAATTCTCCAAAGAGCATATTTCCGTGTATTGGTTTAATGTTTGCACGGTGTTGCTGGTTCGCCCCGCACGGAAAACAGGGCGGCACACCGTCGCAGACAGGGGGATTTATTTTGCCCTTGCCGCCATGATGGCTTCAGACACATTGCGCGGAGCTTCCGTGTAGTGCTTGAATTCCATGGTGTAAGAAGCACGGCCTTGCGACATTGAACGCAAAGTAGTGGAATAGCCAAACATTTCAGACAGCGGAACTTCGGCCTTGATAGCCTTGCCGCCGCCAACCATGTCTTCCATACCTTGAACCATACCGCGACGCGAGGACAAATCGCCCATCACGTTACCAGCATAGTCTTCAGGTGTTTCCACTTCCACCGCCATCATGGGCTCCAAGATGACGGGGTTGGCCTTGCGGCAGCCTTCTTTGAAACCGAAGATCGCAGCCATTTTGAACGCCAATTCGTTGGAGTCCACGTCATGGTAAGAGCCGAAGTGCAGGGTGACCTTGACGTCAACAACGGGGTAGCCCGCCATCACGCCTTGCGTCACGGCTTCATGGATACCCTTTTCCACCGCGGGGATGTATTCACGAGGAACCACACCGCCCTTGATAGCGTCGACAAACTCAACGCCTTTACCGGCTTCGTTGGGTTCAATTTTGAGAACCACGTGGCCATACTGACCCTTACCACCGGACTGACGCACGAACTTGCCTTCGGCATCTTCGATGGTCTTGCGAATGGTTTCGCGGTAAGCCACTTGTGGCTTGCCGACGTTGGCTTCCACGCCGAATTCGCGCTTCATGCGGTCAACAATAATTTCCAAGTGCAACTCACCCATACCCGCGATCAGGGTCTGACCAGACTCTTCGTCGGTCTTCACGCGGAATGAGGGATCTTCTTGCGCCAAACGTTGCAGCGCGATGCCCATTTTTTCTTGGTCGGCTTTGGTCTTGGGTTCGACAGCCTGGGTAATCACAGGCTCAGGGAACACCATGCGCTCCAGCGTCAGAACAGCGGCTGGGTCACACAGGGTTTCGCCAGTGGTCACTTCTTTCAGGCCAATACATGCAGCAATGTCGCCCGCCACAATTTCGCTCACTTCTTCGCGCTTGTTGGCGTGCATTTGCACGATACGGCCAATACGCTCTTTCTTGCCGCGAATGGGGTTGTACACGGTGTCGCCTTTTTGCAAAACGCCGGAGTACACGCGCACAAATGTCAGCTGACCTACAAACGGATCAGTCATCAATTTGAATGCCAAAGCAGAGAACTTCTCTGTGTCAGAAGCCTCACGCACCACAGGCGCGTCGTCTTCATCCATGCCGCCCACGGGTGGAATGTCCACTGGAGAAGGCATGAACTCAATCACGGCGTCCAACATCCGCTGCACGCCCTTGTTCTTGAAGGCAGAGCCACAGTACATGGGTTGAATTTCGCTGGCAATGGTGCGCTTGCGAATGCCAAACTTGATCTCTTCTTCGCTCAAATCGCCTTCTTCAAGGTATTTGTTCATCAACTCTTCAGTGGCTTCCGCAGCAGCTTCGACCATCTTTTCGCGCCACTCTTTGGCCAACTCGACCAGCTCGGCGGGAATTTCTTTGTAGTCAAACAACATGCCTTGTGAGGCCTCATCCCAGATGATGGCTTTCATCTTGAGCAAATCCACCACACCGGTGAAGTTTTCTTCGGCACCGATTGGGATCACCATGGGCACTGGGCTGGCTTTCAGGCGCAGTTTCATCTGGTCCACGACCTTGAAGAAGTTGGCACCAGTGCGGTCCATCTTGTTCACAAAGGCCAAGCGAGGCACTTTGTACTTGTTAGCTTGGCGCCAAACAGTCTCTGACTGGGGCTGCACACCGCCCACGGCACAGTAGACCATGCAAGCGCCATCCAGCACGCGCATGGAACGCTCCACCTCGATGGTGAAGTCCACGTGGCCCGGGGTGTCGATAATGTTGATGCGATGCTCAGGCAAGGACTTGTCCATACCCTTCCAGAAACAGGTGGTCGCAGCAGAGGTAATCGTGATACCACGCTCTTGCTCTTGCTCCATCCAGTCCATGGTGGCAGCGCCGTCATGAACTTCACCAATCTTGTGGTTCACACCGGTGTAAAAAAGTACGCGCTCGGTAGTGGTTGTCTTACCGGCGTCAATGTGAGCCGAAATACCGATATTGCGGTAGCGCTCAATGGGGGTATGGCGTGCCATGATGGATCCTTGGTTGATCTAAATCTTTTTGTCTTCATTCCGCCACGCACACAACGCGGCGTAGCGAGAAGGCTTCAGGCTAGGCGCAAACCCGCTGGCAGTGCCAACAGCACGACAAGGGGTTGCAACGACGCATGAAGCCTTCGCAGTAGCCGCCCTTTAGAAGCGGAAGTGAGAGAACGCTTTGTTGGCTTCAGCCATGCGGTGAACTTCGTCACGCTTCTTCATGGCGCCGCCACGGCCTTCGGTGGCCTCCATCAATTCATTGGCCAAACGCAGGGCCATGGACTTTTCACCACGCTTGCGCGCAGCCTCTTTAATCCAGCGCATGCTCAAAGCCAAGCGACGCACGGGGCGCACTTCCACTGGCACCTGGTAGTTAGCACCACCCACGCGACGGGACTTCACTTCAACCATGGGCTTGACGTTGTTAATAGCCATAGTGAAGGCTTCAACCGGATCTTTGCCAGGGTTCTTTTTCTCAATTTGCTCCAGCGCGCCGTAAATGATGCGCTCAGCGACTGCTTTTTTGCCGCCCTCCATGATCACGTTCATGAATTTGGACAACTCGACATTGCCGAACTTAGGATCCGGCAGAATTTCACGTTTAGGGACTTCGCGACGACGTGGCATTTTTCACCTCTTTGCTTCAGTTGGCACCCCTGCAGGCACCTCGAGAGTTAATCAATAAGACTCTCACTTACTCGACCCAAACATCGGGTCACTTCGTTCATTTACTGCGCCACGCAGCAAACAAACACCTTTTATTGAAACGAACCAGGGGCTTATTTAGCCTTAGGACGCTTTGCACCGTATTTGGAGCGCGACTGCTTGCGATCTTTCACGCCTTGCAAATCGAGCGATCCACGCACAATGTGGTAACGCACACCGGGCAAGTCTTTGACACGACCGCCGCGAACCAGCACTACGCTATGTTCTTGCAGGTTGTGGCCTTCGCCGCCGATGTAAGAAATAACTTCAAACCCGTTGGTCAAGCGCACTTTGGCAACTTTACGCAGAGCTGAGTTAGGTTTTTTAGGCGTTGTGGTGTACACACGAGTGCACACACCGCGACGCTGCGGAGAGTTCTGCATCGCAGGACTCTTCGACTTGATGATCTCGACCTCACGGCCTTGACGCACTAGCTGATTGATGGTTGGCATTGAAAAACGTCCCTAAACGTTTGATAGCTATTTTTCTATAGCTAAGTCTTAAATACTTCGAAAACGTGAATCCCTTCGGAATTTCCGAAAAGCCTTCTACTATATCAGATTGAAGTGACTGCAGCAATAAAATGCGGAACGCCCCGAGAAAATCAGCGAATCCACATCCGAAGGGCGTCCCATGCCCGCCCGAAAATTCCCGCCTGCTCCACACCCTCTAGTGCCAGCAAGGGCACTTCCGCGACGGTTTGATCACCTAAGAGTACGCGCAAAGTGGCCACCGATTGGCTTTTGGCGATGGGCGCCACCAGCGGCTCTGAGCGCACCACTTGGGTGGTGAGTTTGCTTGCGCTGCCGCTAGGCACCGCCATCACAATAGCCTGAGGTCGACCAATCTTCACGCTCGAGGCTGAGCCCTTCCACACAGTGGGCGTCAACACCGCCTGGCCAGCCTCAAACAATTTGACCGCTTCAAACGCAGTAAATCCCCAGTTCAGCAACTTTTGGGACTCGTTGGCGCGGGCGTTTTCACTGTCTGCTCCCAGCACGATGGACAAGAGGCGACGGGAACCCCCGCTCGCAGGCCCGCCCGGCGTGAGGCTAGCGCTTACTAAATGAGGAGCTTCGCGCTGAGCGGTTGCCACCATGCAATACCCTGCCGCACTGGTATGCCCAGTCTTCAGGCCGTCCACCGAGGGATCTCTAAATAGCAACAAGTTGCGGTTGGTGTCATTGGCGGCAGGGGTGCCTGGGTAGCGGTATTTTTTAATGGCGTAAAAGCCCACGTACTCCGGGAAATCAGCCATCAAGCGCGCGGCCAAGATGCTCAAGTCACGCGCCGTGGTGGTGTGCCCCGCTTCGGTCAAGCCCTCGGGATTTTTATAGGCCGTGGATTTCATGCCCAGCGCGCTCGCTTGGTCATTCATCATTTTTACAAAATGTTCGACGGTTCCGCCTATGCCCTCAGCCAAGGCCATGGTAGCGTCGTTGCCCGATTGCACAATCATGCCTTTGATCAAGTCTTCTACCGGCACCTGCATCTTGGGGTCAATGAACATGCGCGAGCCCGGCATTTTCCATGCCCGCTCACTCACCGGAAAGGTCTGATGCATAGTTATTTTCTTGGCACGCAAGGCATCGAACACCAAGTAGGCGGTCATCAACTTCGTGAGGGAAGCGGGCTCCAAGGGGGCATCGATTTCCTTAGCCGCCAAAATCTGGTTGGCCGATATATCCATCAGCAAGTAGGAGCGCGCAGCAATTTCTGGGGGCTGGGGCGCTTGCGCTGCCGCAGAAAGGCACACAGCAGCGAGGAAAGTGGCAAATATGGA
>JBIIYT010000208.1:0-4807 GCA_044346675.1 Rhodoferax sp.
TGCCCCACTCGGTGCAGGCCATGGCATTAGCCGGGGCGATGGCGTGCAGAAGTGGCTCGGTGTTAGACATCCGCTTGGCCATGCTGGGTGGTTTGTTGCACGACATTGGCGAGGTGTACATACAGCCAAGCTATTTAGATTCTTCCGACCTGCTAGATTTGGCAGGCTACAAACATGTTGCAGCGCACCCTAGGGCCGCACAACTATTGCTCAGTTCTAGTACCGATTACCCAGACACTTTGTCCCGCGCCATTGGCGAGCACCACGAGCGGCTAGACGGCTCGGGCTACCCCGCACGCTTGCATGCAGACAAGATATCGCCCTTGGGCCGCTTGCTTGCCGTGGTCGAAGTCACCATGGGCATCATGCGCGCACCGGTAGCGCCACTCACCCGCGCCAGCTTTGCCTTGCGGGTCATTCCCGGTGAATTTGACCCCAAATGGACCGGCCTGGTGTGTGATGTAGCCCGCGAGGCGGGAGAAGTTTTACAGAGCCAGCAGGTGGTTACGCAAGCTGATTTAGGCGCGACCATGCAAGAAATTGAAACCCATACACAGCGCGCACGCCAGGTGCAACTAGCACTGCAACGGCAGCATCCCAACAGCTCGGCCATGGATATTGCGAATACAGCAGTGCAGCGTTTAGCCCGCTTGCGTCTAGCCTGGAATGGCTTGGGCATTTGGGGCCTAGACACCCAGGAGCACAGCGCCCAAGAGCAGTTTGAAATTGAGATGGCCAGCAAAGAGCTCAAACAACACCTGCGCGAGCTGCAGCGCGAATGTTTGCTGCAAGCCGAACGATTTACCCAGGCGGAGAGAGAAACGATTGAGCCCTTGTGGGATGGGCTGCTAAAGCGCTAGCGCCTGCGCGCTGAACGCACGCCAGAGAGCTCCGCCACAGTGCCCAACACCTTTCCCAAGCGGCCCGAGTCGGCCAGCTCAATGGTAAAGGTCATCCACGCCGTGCCTTTGACCGACTGAGTTTGCACGCCTATGACGTTCATCTTTTCTTTGGTGAACACTTCTGAAATATCGCGCAGCAAACCTTGGCGATCAGTCGCCTCCACCGCCACATCCACAGGGTACACCGCCGCCACACGCTCAGGTGCGCTGCCCCAGGCCACTTCAATCACCCTGTCACCACTGCGCAAAACCATGTTGCGCAGGTTAGAGCAGTCAGAGCGGTGCACGCTCACCCCCTTACCCCGGGTGACAAAACCGCTGATCACGTCTGGCGGTGCGGGCTTGCAGCAGTTGGCCAGGTGGGTCATTAAGGAATCTACCCCCACCACCAACACACCACCTTTAGCCGAGTGGCTGGGCACGCGCGGTTTGCGCAACTGCAGCACATCGTCCTGTGGCGTAGCGGGCTCTGGCGGGCGCAATAAAAGTTCAATATTGCGTAGCGAAAACTCGTCTTTGCCCACCACTTCAAACAGGTCTTCGGCGGAATTAAAACCGAGCTGCGTGGCCAGGTCCTCCAGCTTGATGGCGGTCTTGCCTTCGCGCTGCAGCAGTTTTTCAACAGCCTCGCGCCCCTTGGCAACCGTCTCGCCCATGGCCAATGCGTTGAACCACGCCCGCACCTTGGCCCGGGCGCGGTGGCTCACCATAAACCCCAGATCGGGGTTGAGCCAGTCGCGCGAAGGGCCGCCTTCTTTGACTGCCGTGACCTCTACCGTTTGGCCATTTTTGAGCGGAGTGTTGAGCGGCACCATCACACCATCCACCCGCGCACCCCGGCATCGGTGGCCCAGGTTGGTGTGCACGCTGTAGGCAAAGTCGATCGCCGTGGCCCCTTGGGGCAACTCCACTACCGCAGCGTCAGGGGTGAGCACATAAATGCGGTCATCAAACGCCACCGCACCTTGGGCACCCGACAAATCTCGCTCCCACGCCAGCAGTTGGCGCAGCACAGCAATTTTGGCGTCGTATTCACCGCTGGCCGATACGCTGCCCCCATAGCCTTTGGCCCCGGCCTCTTTGTAGGCCCAGTGCGCGGCCACACCGTGCTCGGCATGGTCGTGCATGGCCTGGGTGCGCACCTGCACCTCAATGGGTTTGCCAGACGCATCGCGCACCACGGTGTGCAAAGACTGGTAGCCGTTTGGCTTGGGGCGGGCAATGTAGTCGTCAAACTCATCGGCAACCGGTGTGAACTGGCTGTGCACCCAGCCCAGCGCCGCGTAGCACTGCGCCACCGTGGGCACCACAATGCGCAGGGCGCGAATGTCATACACCTGCTCAAACTCCAACTGCTTGCCACGCATTTTTTTGACAATGCTGTAGATGTGTTTGGGCCGCCCCTGCACGGTGGCCTCTATGCCCTGTGCGGCCAGTGCATCTAACAATTGCAGGCGCAGCTGGTCTACCGACGATTCGCGCTCTGCGCGCTTTTCATCCAAGAGGCGCGCCATGAGTTTGTAGGTGTCGGGCTCCAGGAAGCGGAAAGACAAGTCTTCCATTTCCCATTTGATTTCCCAAATACCTAGGCGATTGGCCAAGGGTGCAAACACTTGCAGCGACTCGCTGGCCATGCCCACGGGCACCGGCTGTTTGCTCGCGGCAAAGTAGCGCAGGGTTTGCAAGCGCGATGCCAGGCGCAGCATGACCACCCGCAGGTCGCGCGAAAACGCCAGCAGCATCTTGCGCACACTCTCGGTTTGGGTGGCAGCCGTTTGCGCCATGGGCACCGCGGTGTGGCTGGCCGCGTTTTGGGCAATACGGGCCATGCGTTGCACGCGCACCAGCTTGGTGGTCTCCAGCGCCAAGTCGGCAAAGTTTTTGCCAAAGGCTTTGGCAATCACCTCATGCGGCTTGTTCAGGTGGTCGCAGGCGTAGACCAAATAGCTAGCGGCCTGCATGGCTTCAGAGCCACCTATGGTTTTCAAAATGGCGGCCACCGCATCGGCATGGGCCAAGATGTTTTCGCCCGTGTCCAACAGCTCGCTGACCAAGAGCGGCTCGGCAAACGCACGCGCACGCGCCAGCGCATTCACCTGCTCGGGCAAGCTTTCAGAGGTGGCAGCAATAACCTGCGGTGGCGCCAAGGCCCCTTGGTCGGCATGTAATCGTTTCATTCAGCCAGCAAGAAAGAGGCCACCACATCCACTTGCTCAGGCGCAATCAGTGTGGGGGCATGCCCCACACCGGCAAACTCCACCAGCCGCGCCTTGGGGCCGCGCTTTGTCATTTGCAGCGCCGTGCCGGGTGACAACAGGTCTGACTGCGCGCCGCGCAGCAGCAGGGTCTGGGCGGTAATGCCGTCATACAACTGCCACAGTGCGGCCTCGCCCTGCAAGACAGATTCTTGCGTGGCAGATGCAAACGGCACCGCAATGGCAGGGTCGTAGTGCAGCGTGACGGGGCCTTGGTCGATTTGTCCCCCAGCCACGGGCTTGACCATATAGCGCGACAACTCCAACCATTGTGCCGGGGTGTGCGGCCCAAAACTGCTGGAGATAGCCCACATGGCGTCTGCCGCCTGTTGCAGCGAGTCAAACTGCACCACGCGCCCTAGGTAGGTACCTATGCGCGACAAGGCCTCCCACTGCAAAACGGGGCCTACGTCATTGAGCACCAGCCTACGCACTTGCACACCCACTGCAGCAGCATGTGCGCACACGGCCAAGCCAATGAGCCCGCCCATGCTGGTGCCCACCCAGTCCAGCACTTTGGGCTTGAGGTGGGCCAAAAGACTAAGCATGTCTGCCGCGTAGGTGGGAATTTGGTAAGCCTGTGGGTCCGCCAGCCAATCGCTCTTGCCCCGGCCCGCTACATCAGGGCACACCACGCGCAGGGGACCGGGTGCCCTGGCAATCAGCGCTTGCGCTAACACATCAAAGTCGCGGCCTTGTCTGGAGAGGCCATGCACACACACCACAGTGTGGTCTGCCTGCGCGTCCCCCCACTGCCAATACGCCATGCGGTGCCCGACGCCGCTGTCTGCACAGGGTAGGTAATTCAGCGTAGGTTCAGACATGATTGAATTCAAAGAATGATAATGTTCACATCCTAATTGAATCTCTCCCCTCTTTCTCCCCCATTCTTCTCAAGGAATCAGCATGCTCCAAGGCAAGACAGCACTCGTGACCGGCTCCACCAGCGGTATTGGTTTAGGCATTGCCAAGGCGCTGGCTGCACAGGGCGCAAACATTGTGCTCAACGGCTTTGGCGATGTGGAGGGCCCCAGCGCGGAGATCAAGGCCTTGGGCGTGCAAGTGACCTACCACGGCGCAGACATGAGCAAGCCCGCCGAGATACAAGACATGATGACCCACGCAGCCACTACCTTTGGCAGTGTGGACATACTGGTGAACAACGCGGGCATACAGCATGTGGCGCGTGTCGAAAATTTCCCAGCTGAACGCTGGGACGCCATCATCGCCATTAACCTCAGCAGCGCCTTTCACGCCACCCGGCTGGCCTTGCCGGCCATGCAAGCCAAAAACTGGGGGCGCATTATTAACGTGGCGTCGGTGCACGGCTTGGTGGGCTCCGCAGAAAAATCGGCCTACGTGGCAGCCAAACATGGCGTGGTGGGCTTGACCAAAGTCACGGCGCTAGAAAACGCCACCACCGGAGTGACCTGCAACGCCATTTGCCCCGGCTGGGTGCTCACCCCGCTGGTGCAAAAGCAAGTAGATGCCAAAGCCGCAGCACAGGGCATATCTAACGAGGCCGCTACCAAACAACTGCTGGGGGAAAAAGAGCCCTCTATGCAGTTCACCACCCCCGAAGAGCTGGGCGCACTGGCGGTGTTTTTCTGCTCACCCGCGGGCAACAACGTGCGCGGCGTGGCCTGGAAC
>JBIIYT010000209.1:0-4791 GCA_044346675.1 Rhodoferax sp.
CAGTTGCCTTTTTCGGATCGATGGAAGACATTTCTGGAATACGTGGTGGCCAAAATCACGCGCCCACTGCCACCTTGGCTACCGTCAGCCCAACTTACAGCGGCAGGGTAACTGCCGGATTTAGGATTACTGACTACTCATTATTTTCGCGACTACGCGCGAGCCATTCTCGGGGAGACAGTCCAGTGCGTTGCGCAAAAACGCGAGAAAGAGCAGAAGCGTTTGCATAGCCCAAGTCAGGCGCGATGAGCTTTACCGCGCACCCCTGACTTAATTGTTTTTTCGCAAGCGCTACGCGCCAATTGATCAAATATTCTGCGGGGGAAATGCCCACCACCTTTTTGAAGCGGCCGGCGAATGCACTGCGCGACATGGCGGCACGGCCGGCGAGCGACTCAAGTGACCACGACGTTTGCGGACTCTCATGCATGGCCGTCAGCGCCCGCGCGAGCTGGGGGTCCGCCAAGCCGGATATCAGTCCCATTGACACGCCACCCTCCTCGCCGTGGTCCAGTAGCCAACGCAAAAGTTGCAGCAAGACCACTTCAAACAAACGATCGACGATCAGCCGGTGGCCGCAACGCACCTGATCGGCCTCCTGAAACAGTAATTCCAGCGCACCCGACAAACTCGGCACCCGCGCCAGCGGCAGAACGATAACCGGTGGCAATGCGCGCGCCAGTGGATGATTGGCACCGCCTTCAAAGTGCACTGAAGCACAGGTGAAGTCCGAGCCTTCCTTGGGCGCGTTGTGAAACTGATGCGCAAGAGGCTGTGGGTAAAACAAAAGTGTTGGTTCGCTTATCTCCAAGCGCTGAACGGCGTCCACACCGTCGTACCGGCTTACCACCATGCTCCCCCTGCGCAGCACATGAAAAAAACCCCTGCCGGGTTGAGCGTCGAAGCTGGTTACACCGCACATGGCACCAGTGTGAAATAGGTGCGCAGACACCTGAAACCGTTCCAACAACGACGACAGTCGATCCAGTGCGAGCGGGGGCGCAGGGTTCATTGGCATAAACCTGTATAAATTGGTATGTTTTATGTACTAAATGATACCAATAATACCGATTTGGGTGAAACAATTCTGCCTGTGCAGATTCGCACTTATCCAAACCAAAGAGGTATCGCAATGCAAGAAAACTCAATCGTCCAACGGCTCGCAGTCGCCATTGCATGCGCAGGCCTAAGCGCGTTCGCGATGGCACACGATGGCCCACACACCGGGGGCATCCAAAGTGCGGCCGACACAAAGGTAAAGGCGCCGTTTGATATTTTTCACACGCGCATCACGACCGAAGGCAACGTTGCCACCTTCCACGTCGCAGTTTCGGGTAGAGCTGGTGCCAACAAGCCCACCAAAACCGGCAAGCTAGCAGGTGCCAACCTTTTTTCGTACGTGTGGCCGACCACCATCGATCCATCAGCGGTTGGATTTGGTGCCAAGAGCGGCATTCTAGCCTTTGCCGTCACTAGCCACCCAGATTTCGACGATACCCCACTGTTTGACGAAAACGGTGACGGTAATCCCGGCAACGATGGTGGTGTGTGGCACTCGCATTGGGTCGTGCTGCAGCCAGACGATGCGTGCGGCAAAGGCGCGCTCAAAGTCGTGGACATCCCCGATGGTACCAAGCCCAAGCTACCCAAGACCTGGCCTGGCCTTCCCATATTGATTGACAGCCCCGGCTGGAACCCGGTGTTTAAAGGCAAGACACTGGAAGTCAAGGTTCCGTTTGACGATATTGGCGTCGTACAAACTTCTACTTTTGATGGTGTCACCGCAGCCCTGCGGGTGAACGCCAGCGTGCACAACCCCTTGCTGTGTGTCGTCGATGTATTCAAGGTGGCCTCTGGCAATTTGTCTTTGCCGGGCAAGGTCAACCAATAACTCCGCAATTTTTGTTCTAAAGGAAATCACCATGTCACGCGTTCAACTTATCGATTCTTCCGATACCACTGTCATCCGCCAAGCGCTGCTGGAACAGGTCCACAAGGCCTTCGGTGCCACACCCAATATGTTCAAGGCCGTGGCCAACTCACCCGCAGCACTCAAAAGCATGTGGGGCTCCTTTGGGGCCTTGGGCTCAGGGGTTCTGGGCGCCAAGTTGGGCGAACAAATCGCCGTAGCCATTGCGGACCGAAACCGCTGCGAGTATTGCCTGGCCGCGCACACCGTGCTCGGCAAAGGTGCCGGTGCCACGGCCCAAGAAATGTCTGCGGCACAAGCTGGCCACTCTGACGACCCCAAAACCGCCGCAGCGCTGGCATTCGCGCTCAAGGTGGTTAGTAACCGCGCTCAACTGTCCAATGAAGACTTCGTTCAGCTTCGCAGCGTAGGTTTTGACGATGAACACATTGTGGAAATCTTGGCCCACGTTGCGCTGAACATTTTCACCAACTACATCAACGTGGCCTTTGACGTGCCGGTGGACTTCCCTAAGGTGGCGTTAAACCCAGCTGCTTAATGCGCCCCGTTCCGATAGCCATCAGCCCTGTTGCGCTATCGGAACCTTATCCAAAGAGACCTCACACTATGCTAATAACGCCGACCATGGCACCCACACTGGCACCGCCGCTGCATGTTAGCGAATGCTTTAACACCGACACCCCCATCACGCTAGACGCATTGCGTGGGCGCGTGGTGGTGGTGCACGCTTTTCAAATGCTCTGCCCCGAGTGCGTGGCGCAAGGGCTACCCCAAGCCATGAAGGTGCACCAGATGTTCCCCCGCAGTGAAGTGGTGGTGCTGGGTTTGCATACGGTGTTTGAGCACCACGATGCGATGGGCCCGAACGCCTTAAAAGCCTTTTTGCACGAGTACCGCATTGCGTTCCCCGTTGGGGTGGACCTACCTGCGACGAATCGCCCGGTGCCCACGACAATGCGAGCCTACGGGCTTCGCGGCACACCTAGTCTGGTTGTTATTGATCGCAGTGGCCAGGTGCGTCTGAACCACTTTGGCCACATGGATGACTTGCGGCTCGGTGCCCTGCTAGGAATGCTGCTGTCCGAGGCGGCCCCCTCCGATATTCGGCCCGCCACTGTGGATCACGAACACCGCGTATTTGCAGGCGAAGTCTGACGGGTTGAAGATGCATTGATATCCGCTGCGGTCGGCACAGGGAAGTGCCGACCGGCGCGGTGGATGGGATGTACCTCAAGCTACCTCCATGGCTGGGCTAAAGTCTTGTCTTGCCGCAGCGCTACTAATGCCCCCTCGGCCTCGAACTCTGCTGACAGCTTCTGCCTCTTGGCGTTGTGCTACCGCAGATTACTTCTTGAGCATGAAAAACGCCTTCGTGCTAGGCCTTCCATGGAACAGCTTCGATAGCAGCGTTTCCGCATAAAACATAGATGCGAGGAGGCACGGGATCACCATTTTCCATTGACGGCCTAGAAAACAATGTTATTCCGAAGGGCGTTTGGTGAGGAGTCTCATCCCGCAAAACAACGAAGCACCAAGCTATTCATGGTAATTCTGCGGGAAGAAGCGTCGCTCGACGAGCTCAATCAGGATATGAATGACTTTGATATGCAGCTCTTGAATGCGGTCCGCATAACCGCTATTTCCTGGCGTGACGATTTCAATCGTCGCGAGCTTACCCAACACGCTTTCGGCTTTTCCGGTTAGTGCGACGACGTGAATACCGTTGGCCTCGGCATATTCAGCGGCCTTGATCACGTTTGCGCTCCTGCCGCTGGTGCTGATCCCAAGCAGCACATCCCCCGCGCGAGCGTGGGCCTCTAGGTAACGCGAAAAAATGAAGTCATAGCCATAGTCATTCCCCACGCATGAGATGTGCGAGGGATCGCTAATGGAAACCGCCGGCAGCGCCTTGCGGTCGTTGCGATAACGTCCCGATAACTCTTCCGCGAAATGCATGGCGTCACACATGCTGCCACCGTTGCCGCAAGAAAACACGCGACCGCCCGCCTCAAACGATTTGGCAATCAGCTCAGCCGCATTGGTGACCTTGGCCAAAGCAGACGGATTCGCCAGCAGATTCTCCAGCGCCTCTTTCGATTGCTTTAGGTTGGCTTGAACAATATCGAGCGGCGTCGTCATGACAATTCCTTGGTTACTCTGAAGACACCCATGCGGCCACAGATTCCAGCGCGGCACCGATCGCGCCGGGATTGGTGCCGCCTAGCGTCGCCATTGAGGGATAGGCACGAGAGGCCGAAAGCAGGGGCTCCTCTGGGGATGCGCCGAGCCAATGCGGGCCTAGCGGCCAGACCTGATGTCCGCTCACTTTGCCGCCACGAATTCGGTGACGGACGCTAAAGCGCTCGTCAGGTTCGAAGCGTCATTGCCGCCCGCCATTGCAAAGTCTGGCCGGCCACCGCCCTTGCCGCCAACTTGCTGCGCAACGTGGTTCACCAATTCACCAGCTTTGAATCTCGCGACAAGATCCGCCGTTACACCGGCTGCAATCTGTACTTTGTCGCCTTCGACAACCGCCAGCACGATCACGCCGGACTTCAACTTCGACTTGAGCTGATCCATGGTTTCGCGCAACCCTTTGGCGTCGAGACCTTCTAACTTCGCCGACAGCACCTTGGTGCCGTTCACATCCTTGGCTTGCCCAAGCAATTCATCGCCGGCGGATGCTGCGAGTTTGGACTTGAGCTGCGCGAGTTGCTTTTCAAGCGACTTCACGTGCTCAAGCGTTTGACCAACCTTTGCCTCAAGCTCCGATGGCTGCGCCTTCAGGAGCGCTGCGGCAGAGTCCATCGAGCGGCCCATCGCTTGGATATAATCGAAGGCCACCGATCCCGCAACGGCCT
>JBIIYT010000022.1:0-15090 GCA_044346675.1 Rhodoferax sp.
AAAATATTTGCTTGCGCGTCTTCTTGACGTTCAGATTGAGTTTGAGACTGGTTTGTTTCATGGGGGGATTTTCTCAGACTGCTTTGACTACAAGCACACAGTCGGCAGAGTTATGCAGAGGTTCCTTTTATGCGCTCGACTTGTTCCACTGGGCCAGCTGAGCAGTGACATAAGAGCTTAGACCGTTGAGCTGGGCCATTTGTGCGTCAAGCGCAGTGTATTGGCGCCGCAAATCAGTCTCCACTCTAGACGCACGCTCATTTACTTTGTCTTGTTCCGTAGAGTTTCGTGTGATGGCGCCCTGCAGCGCTGTCGATTTGCTACTAACCCGGCCATCGGCCTTGACTAATCCCCGCGCAAAATCGCGAACTTTGATGCCGAAACCATTGCTTGCGGTGTCGCTATTGTCAGTGGTGAAGAGCTTTTTCAAATTGCTCAAATCGCCCATTGCAGTGGTCAACTTGGTTGAATTTAACTTCAGGGAGCCATCAGTTTGGCGCTCCAGCCCAATCTCGGACAACCGAGTAAATGTAGACCCAACACTGCTGGAGCCGATCATGGCCCGTAAGGATGTTTGCAAGCCTACAGTGACGGCGTCGCCCTGCAAGAGGCCACCTTTTTTCGAGGCGGCATCGTATTTCGTGGCATCGGCCAAGGTTTGGTTCAAGGCGTTATAGGCATCCGCAAAAATCTGGATGCTTTTCTTGACAGCTTCCAAATCATTTTCAATGGTAAGGCCTACCGGCGATGTAGTGAGCTGAGCTACCTGCAAGGTCACGCCCGAAATGACGTTGCTAAGTGTGTTGCTCGCCGACACCACCTGCACACCATTGAGCTTCACTTTGGCATCAGCAGCCGTTTGGCTCATGAACATACCCGACGGCGGAGAAGCATTGGTGGAATCAATGGTGCCAGTAACGGCAAACATAGCCAAACCAGCATCGCCCGCAGTCGTCACAGAAAACCCGGCATCGGCGCCAGAGGCTGTGGAACGAAGCACCAAGCGTTCGTTGGCGCCATCTCGCAGCACGGTAGCAGTGACCCCCGCACTTGCAGCATTTACCTTTGCTGCGATATTGCTCATGGTGTCTGTTGCCAGCACGGTGACATCCACTGCCGCGGCTGCGCCTGGAGTAAATCCTAAAGCCGTGGGCGCTCCCGCCCAGGTACCGAGTTGAATTGTCAGGGTTCCGGCTGAGCCCGCTGCTGTGCCTGCGGCTACCCCGGTCGATGCGGCCGACTGCGCGCGGGCTAGCTGGGTCACCTCTACGGCAATCGATTGCGCAGTGGCGGAGGAACTGGCAGTCACTGTCACCGCACTTGTATTTGATGAACTGGCTTTTTGGGTACTCCATTGGCTTGATGTAGCTAGCGCAGCTGCAGCATCCCCAAGCGCTGACGCTTGGGATTTAACCGTGCCATACAGACTTAGCTGCGACTGCAGCGTACTGGCCTTGGTCTTGAGCTGTGTCAACGGCTGCTTTTCTATGGCAACCAATTGGGTCACGATGCTGTTGACATCGAGTCCGCTACCAATACCTTGAGATGAAATTGCCATGAGCTTCTCCTTCAGTCTGTGTCGTTCCCACCTAGCCATCCATCCAACGCCAAACGGCGACGATGGCCAAAGCCATCGCCGCCTGAACTGCATATGGGCGGACCACTTTTCGCAGCCCGCCTACATACCGCCCTTTAACTACCGCAGCAAAGCCAGCACACCCTGTGGGCCTTGGTTAGCCTGGGCCACCATGGCCGTTCCAGCTTGTTGCAGCACTTGGGCACGAGACAGATTGGCAGTTTCTTGCGCATAGTCGGCATCCATAATTCGACCTCTGGAGGAGGCCGAGTTCTCGGCAGCCACACGCAGATTGGAGATAACCGATTCAAAGCGATTTTGTGTGGCACCCCACAAGGAGCGAATCGTGGTGACCGCTCCAATATCCACATCCAGCTTGGCGAGTTCCGCATTAGCAGTGACATTGGTCGTACCCAGCGTAGTAGAAGTTCCCGTATACGATGCGCCCGTCACCGAGATAGTGTCGCCCGCGTTAGCCCCCACCTGAAACTGGAAAGTAGAGGCAGCAATGATTGCCGTGCCATTAAACAAGGTGCCGGCAGCGACACGTGTGTTTTCAGCCGCTAGCAAAGCGAACTCTTGATCCAATGAGGTGATGTCAGTCGTGGTGTTGGTTCCGTTTGAAGCCTGCACAGCCAACTCACGCATGCGCTGCAAATTGCTGGAAATCGCACCCAAGGCACCTTCAGCCGTGGCCGCTAACGATATGGCGTCGTTGGCATTGCGAATGGCCACATTCATACCCTTGGTTTGGGCATTGATACGCTCGGCAATCGCCAAACCCGCAGCGTCATCTTTGGCGCTGTTGACGCGCAGTCCAGACGACAAGCGCTGCATAGACGTGCTGACCGACATGGCTGTGGTCGACAGGTTGCGTTGCGCATTGAGTGAGTTCACATTCGTGTTGATAGTGGTCATGTAAGGCTCCTAATAAGTTAAACAAATCCGGCATTGCTGCCAGTCTCAACGCCAGCCTTCAGGCTAGCCCCAATGACCGGAGCACTTTTGGCACCTACCGGACGGCGAGCCTTTGAATGAGCCCGTTGGATTTGTTTTCGGCCTGTCTTATTCAATACTTAAGAGAAAAATTTCGAAATCTGTGAGCGGTCTGCACTTGCTGGATATTCTGAACCACCGAAGCACCGCACACAAGGAAGAAAAGAGGCCTAAAAGCTCTACAAACGCTGGAAAAACCCAGAACTAGGCGGGTTTTATGCCGCTCATTGGGCTTAAGTCCGGCAAAGGTTTCATGACAATTTACCCACTGCCCAAGCAAATCTGAGGGGTACTGCCTGATATCGGCAGAGATGTCAGAAACATTTAGCTTTTAAGGAGTTTTCCATGGCTACCACGATTAACACCAACACAGCGTCGCTCAATGCGCAACGCAATCTTGCGACCACATCTACATCCCTCAGCACATCGATGCAACGCCTCTCGTCTGGCCTGCGCGTCAATAGCGCCAAGGATGACGCTGCGGGCTTGGCGATTGCGGAGCGCATGAACGCCATGACGCGGGGCATGAATGTGGCCATTCGCAACTCCAACGATGCCATTTCCTTGGCGCAAACCGCGGAAGGTGCGCTGGGGGCCATATCCAACAACCTGCAGCGCATGCGCGAGCTGGCCGTGCAGGCAGCCAACGGCACGAATGGGGCTACCGACATTGCTGCCCTGGATGGTGAATATGCTCTGCTCGCTGCTGAAAATGCCCGTGTTATTGCCACTACGACCTTCAATGGGCAACCACTGCTCAGCGCCGCCACGCCCTTTCAATTCCAAGTAGGCGCCAACGCTACCGACACGATCACTGTCACATCCGTGGTCGCTGCAACAACGGCAACAACCCTTGGCACCACCAACGCGACAGCCAGCGCAGAGCTGGGCTTTATTGACGCCGATCTGGACTTGATGAACTCCATTCGCGCTACGTGGGGCGCTTCACAAAGTCGGTTCGAAGGCGTTATCGCTAATTTGCGCGTAGCAGCGGAGAACTCTGCGGCATCGAGGGGCCGCATTATGGATGCCGACTACGCGATGGAAACCGCCAATTTGTCACGCGCCCAAGTATTGGCACAAGCCGGCACCGCCATGGTGGCCCAAGCCAACCAAATGCCGCAAAGCGTGTTAGCTCTGTTGCGCCAGTAATCCTAGGCCCTCGAGCTTTTCGCATCAGCCTGCAAGGCTGAAGCATTGCGCCAGCGCTGCACGTGTGTGCCGTTCGCTGCTGAAGAAGTGTGTGCGGGCTCGCCCCAACACGCTCGGCTTAGCCCGCCTGTTTTTCGCTTATTGCGTGCTTGTAGGCATTTGCCTTACAGGCTTTTTGTCTTTGCCTTACGCACGGATTAGCCTTCCGCTGATTTAAGTTTTCAGTGCACCCAACCAGAATTGGCTCCATGGTGATTCACACGAGTTACCGACCCTCACAAGGAGCTAGAAATGAACCAAGACACACTACTCAAAGAAATTCGCGAAGCCAACCTGACTTACCTGATGCTGGCCCAAAGCATGATCCGTCAAGACAAGGCCGAAGCACTTTTTCGCTTGGGCATGTCCGATGAAGCCGCAGAGCTGATAGCAGCCCTCTCAACAGCACAAATTCTCAAAATCGCCTCTGGCAATATGTTGCTGTGCCGCTTCAGAGTGGATGACGACATGGTGTGGAATTTGTTGACAAACCACACCGTCAACAAAGTGGATAACGACGCCACAACCAAGCTGCACGCCAGCATTCTGATGGCCGGCCGTTTTGCCGAAGCAATGTAAATTTCACTTAGGAAGCACCACCATGGCCACCAAAAGCGTTTTGAACGATTCCAAACAAGTAGCACGTGCCGTTGCACTCATTCAGCTGGGCGCTCGCTTGCAAGTGCTGGAAAGCGAGACCGATTTGTCCTACGAGCGGCTATTGCGCTTATACAAAGAGGTGGCAGGACGCTCCCCCAGCAAGGGGCAGCTGCCGTTCTCTACTGACTGGTTTTTGACATGGCAGCCCAACATCCATGCGTCTTTGTTTCAGAACACCTATGAGTACCTGACCAAGGTCAGCGCCATGGATGATATTGATGCCATCATGAAAGCGTACAAGCTGTACACCGAGCAGATCACCGCGTGTGGAGTGGAGCCCCTGCTCACCATTACCCGTGCCTGGCGCTTGGTGAAGTTCATTGACAACAATATGCTGGCTATGACCAAGTGCTCAAAATGCGGCGGCCACTTTGTCAGCGAGGCCTATGAAAACTCCCGCCACTACGAGTGCGGCCTATGCACGCCACCCGCGCGCGCCGGGAAAGGCGCTACAGCGGGCGGAATTTTGCTGCACTAAATTGTCCTGTACGATCAATAAAGGCGGCAAAAAACATAGCTCTTTAACCCTTGACCCGCCAAGCGTCCCTGTCACAATCTCCTCATGTTTGTAATAGTCGGCTGGCTCGTTGTTTTGGTATGCGTGTTTGGCGTGTACATCGTCCACGGTGGGAACATCATGGTGATTTTGCGCGCCTTGCCGTTTGAGCTAATCACCATCGGCGGCGCGACCTTAGGCGCTTTTTTGGCTAACAACCAAATGAAGGTGGTCAAATCTACAGTGAAGGGACTTGGCTCCTGTTTCAAAGGCAGCAAGTACACCAAGGCGCGTTACATGGAGTTGATGGCCTTGCTTTACGACATTCTGCAAAAAGCCCGCAAAGAAGGGCTGATGGCGATTGAAAAAGACGTGGAAACGCCTGAAGAGTCTGAAATTTTCAAGAAGTATCCAACCGTTGGCTCAGACCACCATGTGGTGGAGTTCATTACAGACTACTTGCGCATGATGGTCTCGGGCAATCTGAATGCCCATGAAATTGAGTCACTCATGGACAACGAAATCGAAACGCACCACAACGAAGCCCACGCCGCGGTAGCTGCATTGCAGCGGGTGGCCGGTGGCTTGCCCGCGTTTGGTATAGTCGCGGCCGTCTTGGGGGTGGTCAACACCATGGGCTCAGTAGGCCAACCTCCAGCCGTTTTGGGTGCAATGATTGGTTCAGCCTTGGTGGGTACTTTTTTGGGAATTTTGCTGGCATACGCCTTTGCCGAGCCACTGGCTGGCGTACTAGAGCAAAAGGTGGAGGAGTCCAGCAAAGAGTTGCAGTGCATCAAGACTACCCTCTTGGCCAGCATGCAAGGCTACAACCCTTCCACCGCGATTGAGTTTGGCCGAAAAGTACTGTTTTCTACTGAACGACCGACGTTTATCGAGCTGGAAAACTATGTCAAAGGCAAGAAGTAAGGCAATGGAGACCTGAGCATGGCTGGTGACGCAAAGAAGCTCCAGCCCATCATCATCAAGCGGGTCAAAAAAAGTGGCCACACGGCGCATGGGGGCGCGTGGAAAATCGCTTACGCCGACTTTGTGACCGCCATGATGGCGTTTTTTCTACTCATGTGGCTATTGGGCAGCACATCGGAAGGTGACAGAAAAGGCATTTCAGATTACTTTCAGTCCCCTTTGAAGGTAGCCATGCAAGGCGGCAGCGGCGCGGGCTCCAGTAACAGCGTAATCAACGGGGGGGGGAGCGACCTGACCCAGACGGCTGGGCAATCCAGGCGCGGCGACGGGGCGGATCTGCAGGCCAAAAAAATGTCAGGCAATCAACTCAAAGCCGAAGTAGCCCGACGCGATGCAAAAAAAATGGCGGAACTCAGCGCAAAGATTGCCGGAGTTATTTCAAACAACCCCAAATTGGCTGAATTCAGCTCTCAGATTCGTCTGGAAATTACGCCGGATGGGCTGCAGATTCAAATTGTGGATGACCAAAAACGCCCCATGTTTGACCGCGGCAGCGCTGTTGTTAAACCCTATATGCGAGATATCCTCAGAGAAATTGGGCTGGCGTTGTTGGATGTCGACAATAAAATCAGTCTAGACGGGCACACTGACCGCGCCCCCTATGGCAATGCAGGCAAGGGTTATAGCAACTGGGAGTTGTCCGCTGACCGTGCCAACGCCACGCGCCGTGAGCTGGCCGCCGCCGGTATGCCAGAGGACAAACTAGCCCGGGTGGTGGGAATGGCGTCGAGCTTACTTTTGGATGCAACAGACCCCCTGAGCCCTACCAACCGCCGGATTAGTATTTTGGTCATGACCAGGGAGGCAGAGGAGCGCCTCCTAGGAACAACCGCAGTACCCTTGGACCCAGAGATTGAAACAGAGATAGCCAAGCCGCCTTCCAGTGCAAAATCACAGCCCTAAGTCTGCCAAAATTCGGTCATACTTACGTTAATTCGAAAACCGCCCGCGAAAGGGTTATCCATGTCCAAAGAACTGCGCTTTTTAGTTGTCGATGACTTCTCCACCATGCGTCGCATTGTTCGCAATCTGCTCAAAGAAAGCGGCTACTCCGAAGCAGACGAAGCCGAGGACGGCATCGTCGCGCTGCAAAAACTTCGCAGCAGCAACTTTGATTTCGTGGTGAGCGACATCAATATGCCCAACATGAACGGGTTTCAATTGTTGGCTGAAATCAAAAAAGACGACAAACTCAAACACCTCCCCGTGCTCATGGTCACAGCCGAAGCCCGCAAGGAAGACATTGTTTTGGCAGCCCAACAGGGCGCTGCGGGTTACATTGTTAAGCCTTTTACCAAAGCGACGCTGGAAGACAAGGTTAACAACATCCTGACCAAAGCTGGCCTCAAGTGAGTACGCCCACAGGCGCAGCAGCCGCTGAAGCGCCCCGCAATGGGGTGCTCTCAGCCACCGAAGTTCACTTCCAACTGGGCACACTAACGCGGCAGTTGCACGACTCGCTTAACGGCCTGGGTTTAACCGACAAAGTCAAAGACTGGGCCGGCGAGTTGCCTGATGCCAAAAGCCGTCTGTCCTATATAGCCCGCCTCACCGGAGAAGCCGCTGAGAAAGTGCTCAATCAGGTCGATCAGGCCAAAGCACAGCACGACCACATCACCGCCCAAACCCGTCGCATGGCTGAGCTCTTGCAAAAAGACCCGAGCGGCGCAGTAGCCAGCGGCCAGGTGATGCAGTTTGTCGCCGACATAGAGCACTCCAGCAAAAAGATGGACGAGCACCTGACTGAAATCATGATGGCCCAAGACTTTCATGACCTGACCGGTCAGGTCATTGCCAAAGTGGTCAATCTTGCGGCCACGATTGAAGAGCAACTGCTGCAACTCTTGGTCAAAACAGCACCGGCACAGGCTGCGCCAGAACCGCTTGCCAAGCCCCAGGCCTATGTACCGGCCTTGGCAGGCCCGGTGGTGGCAGGACAGACCAACACCAACGTGGTGAAGGGTCAGTCTGAAGTGGACGACTTGCTTGCAAGCTTAGGCTTTTAAGCCTGCATAACAAGCACTTAATGAAGCGGGGCAATCTGCCGCTTATCGGCCTTTAGTTTCAGAGGTCGCTCACGACAATGGTGGGAACTCTACAGTTTCTCCACCATGGAAAAAGGCAGCCAAGATCGCAACCTACCGGCTTCCGAGCGCAAGCTCAAGAAGGCGCGTGAAGACGGCCAAGTGAGCCGCTCTGAAGACTTATCTCACTTAGCGGTACTGGGCACTGGGGCCCTCGCAGTATTGGTCTTAGCGCCTCCTTTGTATGAGCAACTCAAGCTCAGCATGGGCAAGCAATTGTCTTTTGATGCGGCAACGGTATTGCAACCGGGGCTCATGTTGAGCCGCCTGGGCGATGCAACCGCTATTGGCATTGCCGGCTGCGTAGTGTTCGCCGCCATCATTTCGGCGGCGACCATTGCCGCAGCAGTGGGCTGCGGTGGCTGGGTCAACAGCATTAAGCCTTTGATGCCAGACTTTAGCCGTCTCAACCCCCTGTCGGGATTCGGGAATCTTTTTAGCAAAAAGAAACTCGTGTCGGTGGCCAAGATGATTGTCATGACGGGGATTTTGTTCGCCATTGCCGCGAGCTTCTTGAGCTCTGGCTTGCAAAGCATCGCCTCCATTGTGATGCAACCCTCCAGCGGCGCCATCGCGCACTTAACCCAGTGGCTGACCACTGGCATGGGGTTGATGCTCTTGGTCATATTGCTCGCCGCTATGGTGGATGTTCCCTTGCAAAGCTTTTTGCATCGCGATGAAATGAAAATGTCGCACCAAGAGGTCAAAGAAGAAGGCAAAGAGTCAGACGGCAACCCGCAGATGAAGGGGCAGATGCGCAAAAGGCAGCGTGAGCTGGCACAAAAAGGCAGCATCAACGCAGTGCCTAAAGCAGACTTTGTCGTGATGAACCCCACCCACTTTGCGGTGGCTATTCGCTACGACGAGAAAACCATGAATGCGCCACAAGTCATCTCCAAGGGTGCGGACCTGATGGCCATGAAAATTCGGGATGTCGCCAAGCAACACCACATACCGGTCTTGCAGTCGCCTATGTTGGCGCGCGCGCTGTATGCCAACGCGGAGCTCAACCAGGACATCCCTTCAGCGCTGTACACCGCGGTCGCGCAGGTTCTGGCTTATGTGTACAAACTGCGTGCTGCGCTGCGCGGCAGCGGCCCCATGCCGGTGGAGGTACCACAACCCTTTGTGCCACCCGAGCTAGACCCCTTGAGCAAAACCATTGAGGCAGTACCCGCATGAACGCCCAACTCCAACCCCTCAAGCTTTGGTACAACAAAAACGCGTCCGTGATTCGGGGCGCAGGCGCTCCCATGCTGGTGGTCGCCATTTTGGCCATGATGGTGCTTCCGCTGCCACCACTGCTGCTGGACGCATTTTTCACCATCAACATTGCCGTAGCGTTGATGGTGATGATGGTGGCCGCCTACATGGTGCGCCCACTGGACTTTGCGGCCTTTCCGTCGGTCTTGCTGCTCACCACGCTGATGCGCCTGTCTTTGAATGTGGCCTCCACCCGGGTGGTCTTACTTGAAGGCCACACCGGACCGGGTGCCGCGGGCGCAGTGATCGAAGCCTTTGGCCACTTCTTGATTGGCGGCAACTTTGCGGTGGGTTTGATTGTTTTTTCGATTCTGGTGGTGATTAATTTTGTGGTCGTTACCAAGGGGGCCGAGCGTATTGCCGAAGTCTCCGCCCGCTTCACCTTGGACGCCATGCCTGGCAAACAAATGGCAGTGGATGCAGACTTGAACGCTGGGCTCATCGATGAAAAAGAAGCCAAACGCCGCCGTGCTGAAGTAGGCGAAGAGGCCGAATTCTTTGGCTCTATGGATGGTGCATCGAAGTTTGTGCGGGGCGACGCCATCGCCGGAATTTTGATCTTGCTCATCACCATTTTTGGTGGCTTTGCTATCGGTATCTTGCAACACAACCTGAGCGCATCCCAAGCGGCAGACACCTACATCTTGCTCGCAGTCGGCGATGCACTGGTAGCGCAAATTCCTGGCCTGCTGATTTCTGTGGCCGCCGCCATGGTGGTGTCTCGGGTGGGTAAAGACCAAGATATTGGCAAACAAATTGTGGGACAAATGTTTGCCTCGCCACGGGTGCTGGCCATTACCGCCATGATCATGTTCATCTTGGGCATCATCCCCAACATGCCACATGTGGTGTTCTTAAGTATCGCGGCCGTGCTGAGTTATGGCGCTTGGTTTCTCGCAAATCGTCCCCCACCCATTGACCCCTCAACCGTTGTAGCACCGGTCGTCAGCGACGGCGAAGCCTCGTGGGATGACTTGCAACCTGTAGACCAGCTCGGCTTGGAACTGGGCTACCGCCTCATTGCCTTGGTGGACAAGACCCGCCAAGGCGACCTGCTCAACCGCATCAAAGGGGTGCGGCGCAAGTTTGCCCAGGAGGTAGGCTTTTTGCCCCCGCCCGTGCATGTGCGCGACAACCTAGAACTCAAACCCAGTGGCTACCGCATTACCCTGCGCGGTGTCATTGTGGGTGAAGGCGACGCATTTCCTGGCATGTTTTTAGCCATCAACCCTGGGGGCATTACAACCCCGCTCATTGGCACCGCCACCACCGACCCCGCTTTTGGTCTACCGGCCCATTGGATTGACGCGCAGCAAAAGGAAGCCGCGCAAATGGCCGGGTTTACGGTGGTTGATTCTGAGACTGTGATGGCCACCCATTTGTCACACTTAATGCAAGTGCAAGCATCCAAATTACTCAGTCGAACCGAGACCCAACAGCTGGTGGAACACGTTGCCAAGTTGGCCCCGAAACTGATTGAAGAGGTGGTACCCAAAATGGTTTCTATCGCGGTTTTCCAGAAAGTTCTGCAGCTCCTGCTGGATGAATCTGTGCACATCCGCGATATCCGCACCATCATCGAATCCATTGCCGAGCACGCCACCACCACGCTAGATCCCGCAGAGCTGGCTAAGCTGGTGCGCGTTGCCTTGTCGCCCGCCATCGTGCAGCAAATTTATGGCCCCGCCCGCGAGCTCAACGTCATTGCCATAGACCCGGCTCTAGAGCGCCTCTTGGTGCAAGCCTTGGGCAATGTGCAAGGCCCGGCGCTGGACCCCGGTGTAGCAGACATGCTCACCCGTACCGCCGCAGAAACAGCCATGAAACAAGAAGAGATTGGTGTGCCCGCTTGCTTGCTGGTGCCAGACCAAATTCGTGGCGCTATTGCTAGGCTGGTACGCCGGGTGGCACCACGCCTACAGGTACTCGCCCACAGCGAAATCCCCGAGACCCACACCATTCGCATTGGCCCCATTCTTAGAGGTGCAGCATCATGAACATCCAACGCTTTACCGCCCCCACATCCCGCGAAGCACTTGCCAAAGCGCGCCAAGTTTTTGGCGAAGGGACTCTGATCTTGTTCAACCGCCCGTGCGAAGAGGGCGTGGAAGTGGTTGCCACCGGAGAAGACGCACTGCAGGCGCTTGATCGCAACGCGGCACAACAGGCCACGCCAGAAAAAATTAACCGCAGATCAGCAGCAGTACCGGCCAGTTACCAAGAAGTGGCCAGCAAAGTGGAAGACGATGCCAACCAGTTGGCCATGAGCACCTTGTCCTTTCAAGACTACGTGCGTGAGCGCATGGCCCGCAAACGCCACGAGTCTGTACAAAGTGCTGCCACCACCACGCCACAGCCCGCAATGACCGCGCAGCAGCAACGCTCGGCTGAACCGCAGGCGCTCTCTAACGCGGTGGATTTGATACTAGACAAGCCCGGAAGCTCACGCAAGATGCTTGAGCCAAGCGCTGCCCTTTCAAGCGCACCGCTGGGCATTGCCAGTGAACTGCATGCGATGAAGGACCTGATTGAAGACCGGTTTAACACCCTGACCTGGCTGGGCCAAGCGCGGCAAAACCCCATTCAAGCCAACATGATGCTCAAGCTCATTCGCGCAGGGTACTCGCCCACCTTGGCGCGCACCGTGCTGGAGCGCATGCCACAAGAGCTAGACGCGCCCCATGCCGTGCGCTGGATCATGGATGTACTGGAGCGCAATCTCAAGACCGATACCGCGGGCACATCTATCCAAGAGGAAGGCGGTATTTTTGCCCTGGTTGGGGCGACAGGCGTAGGCAAAACGACCACGGCAGCCAAGTTAGCTGGCTTGTGCGCCCGCATCCATGGCGCAGCCAGTGTGGGCTTGATCACCCTAGACACATACCGCGTAGGGGCGCAAGAGCAGCTGCGGGCCTACGGAAAAATGCTCGGTGTGGTCGCCCACTTGGCGCATGACCGCGCCGCTTTGCAAGACCTACTGGGTCTGCTGGCCAGCAAGAAAATGGTGCTTATTGACACCACGGGCCTGGCCCCCCGAGACCCACGCAAACGCGAAATGATGGAGTTGCTGGACCTGCCCAAAGTTAAGCGCCTTTTGGTTCTCAATGCGGGTGCGCATGGGGACACGATGGACGACGTAGTCTCTGCCTTCAAAGCGCCAGGGGTGCCACAAGCTATTTTTTCCAAAATTGATGAGGCAGTGAAACTGGGGCCAGTCATTGACGCCGCTATTCGACACCAGTTGGTGGTGCGCGGTGTAACCACCGGCCAGCGGGTTCCAGAGGACTGGGAAAGCGCCAACGCGGGCAAGCTGGTGCGCGCCTCCATGCGCACCGCAGGGGCCTCACCGTTTGACCCCAAAATCAGTGATTTAGGCTTCTTTTTCAACCAGGGCGCTAACTCAGCGCCTGCTATGGGGCGCTTAGATGCTTGAAAGATCGATCAACCAAGCCACAGGCTTGCTTGCCTTGGCAACCCCTCAGGGGCCACGCCTGATGGCGATGGTCAACCATGGTGACGAGAAGTTTGAGTTGCCGTTGCTGTGGCGGCTGTGCTCAGCCTTGGTGGGTTTTGGCTACCCGGTCACGGTGCTCGACGCCACCACCTGCGAGTCCGAAGGCAACCCCGGCTTGGAGCAGCTACTGGAATACGATTTCTGGCACAGTGATCCAGACGGCGACAGCCCACAATGGAAAGTCATTCCAGCGGCCTTTGGGCTGCAAAGCTTGGGCGCACTGCAAGAGCACAAATCCCAGAGCCTGCAGCAACTGGGGCAGCTTTTCCCACACGAAGGCGTACTCCTCATCTATGGCAAAGCCCAGTGGCTCACACCTCTACTGTCAAACTCCGGCATCAAACCGCTGCTAGCTGTGGCCCCCATGAAGCACTCTTTGGTGGGCGGCTATGTGGCGCTCAAACAGCTGTTGTTAAATGGTCGGATTGAGCCTACCATCGCGAATATCCTTGCAGATGCCCCCACCGTGGAAAACGTAAAATTGCGCCCAGTAGCAAGCACTTTGAGTGCATGTGCCAAGAACTTTTTAGGTTACGAGGTCAATGCGGTGAACATTGCAGCATCCACAGAAAACGACGCGCTGGGCATCGACATGCAACATTTGGCCCTACGCATGCTTGAAAACGCCATCGTCTTAGAGCCCCCCATTTCCACGGCCACAGCGCAACAGGCGGCCATCGGTCCAGTCCACTTCACAGGGAGCCATTGATGTACACCGCCAAGGGGCAACTTGACCGCAATGCACTCATCAAGCAGTACCAACCATTGGTGCGGCGTTTGGCGCACCATATGATGGCCAAGCTGCCCGCCAGTGTAGAGGTGGATGATCTCATCCAAGTCGGCCTCATCGGTTTGTCTGACGCGCTCACCCGCTTTGAAGCCTCCCAGGGCGTACAGTTTGAAACTTTCGCCACGCAGCGCATCCGTGGCGCCATGCTCGATGAGTTGCGCGAGAACGACTGGATGTCGCGCGGCTCACGCAAGAGCCAAAAAGATATTGAAGTTGCTATGCGCCGCCTGGAGCATCGCTTGGGGCGCAGCCCGCTAGAGTCTGAAATTGCGGCAGACCTCGGCATGCCCTTGGCAGAATACCAAGCGCTGCTAAGCAAAGTACGCGGAACCCAGCTGGTTTACTTAGAAGACATGGCGCGGCGCAACGAAGACGACGACACCTACCTCGACCGCCATGTGGCCGACAGCAACTCCGACCCCTTGGTGATGCTAGGTGACGAGCGTCTGCGCGCAGCACTGGTGACGGCTATCAAAGGGTTGCCGGAGCGTGAGCAATTGATCATGAGCATGTACTACGAGCAAGACATGAACCTCAAAGAAATTGCCGCTGTTTTGGCGGTAACGGAGTCGCGCGTGTGCCAATTGCACAGCCAATCTATTGCCCGGCTGCGGGCCAAAATGCGCTCCCACTGAAGCGAGAGCTGGCTATCAGGCCATCACCGGAACACGCCGCCTCTTTACCACCACTACGGGTGGTGGGACCACACGCGAAGCATGCGGAGTGGTAGCCGCTGCAAGCCGCGCTTCATACGCTTTGTATTTGGCAATGGCTTGTTTAATCTGGCCCTGGTTTAAGGGCACTACATAGTCGCCCACCACCTGCACATACCTCTTATCAGCGGTGACACCCAAAGCGCCAACTTGCGGGCCACGGCGCACACTGCCTAGCAGCCGAATGGGGTCATCGGCAGGGCGTTCATAGGTATGGCGCGCCCATTCATGTGCGCCAAGGCGCACAAGCCAGTTTGCTTTTTTAGGCGCGTTCATGGGGTCTGGTAGCTGCATTGTTATAGACGCTTGGCGTAGGTGCTGATTTCGGGCTGGGTGATTATTTTATGGGTGTTTATGAGGGCGAATGAGTTTTGATCGGGCTGAGTGCTTGTAGTGTTGTTTTGGGATTGTGCTTGGTGGCGCTTTCGTGTGCCTGGCTCATGCGCTGCACTTGGCGCAGGCCGCACATTTACCGCCGTGCCTCGTACAGCAGCACCCTAGACGACGAGACGGTTGAACCCGCCCCAGCGCACGCAAGGCGCAAACCCGCGTGGGCCACTCAAGAAGTCTTGCGCCTCAAAGTGCTCATGGGCCGTGCGGGCTGCCGCCAAATTGCCACCACCTTCAACCGCCTGCACCGTGCCCACTCTAGGCGCGCCTGCACGGTGGGCAAAACCTTTGTGGCCGATTGCATCAAAGCCAACCAATACGCCTTGGCGCAACTGCGCCGGGATATGCGCAGCCAACTGCCCCGCCCAGTACCCGTCAACGCAATGTGGGCAATGGACATGACTTTCTATACCGATGCCAGCGGCACACA
>JBIIYT010000211.1:0-4778 GCA_044346675.1 Rhodoferax sp.
CGGTAGATGCTGTGGGTGCATCAGGCATCAAAGCGATTATTCACGCTGGTACAGGTAACGGTTCGGTGGCCGACCGTATCGTTCCGTCTTTGGTGAACATTCGTGCCAAGGGCGTGCAAGTGATTCGCTCTTCCCGCGTACCCGCTGGCTTTGTGCTGCGCAATGCAGAGCAGCCTGATGACAAATACGACTGGGTTGTGGCGCACGACCTGAACCCGCAAAAAGCCCGAATTTTGGCTGCCGTAGCACTCACCAAAACCAACGACAGCAAAGAGCTGCAGCGTATTTTCTGGCAGTACTAAAGTAGGCGCTAAATCAAGCGTTCATTGGGGTTGCTGATTTTGCGCAGGGCCACGTTGCGGCCCGATTGCGTCATCAGCGGCACATGGGTTTGCTCCCCATTCCACATGGGGTCTTCAATGCTGTCAAACACCTCGCGCAACTTCACACCCCAGCTGTCATGCAGCATTTTGAGGTAGGGGTTGTCTTCGTCAATACACACCACTTTGTTGGACTGCAGTTGATTGGCTTCGTACACCACCATGTCGAGCGGCAGGCCTACTGAGAGATTCGATTTAAGCGTGGAGTCCATAGATACCAGCGCGCACTTAGCCGCTTCGTCTAGCGGGGTAGTTGGGGTGATGACCCGGTCTAGCACGGGCTTGCCATATTTGGATTCGCCTATCTGGAAGTAGGGTGTCTCTGGCGTGGCTTCAATAAAGTTGCCCGGCGAATACACCTGAAACAAGCGCATGCCTTCGCCTTGAATTTGTCCGCCAAATATCAGCGACACATTGAAGTCCACCCCCGAGCGCTGCAGCGACGCGCTGTCGCGCTCGTACACATGGCGTATGGCTGCGCCCAGCACGCGGGCGGCGTCAAACATGCTCTTGGCGTTCCATATGGTGATGGGTTCGCTGTCGGAGTGCTCTTTGAGTTGTTCGGTTTGCAATATCTCGCGCACCGATTGTGAAATGCTCAGGTTGCCCGCGGACAGTAGCACCATGAAGCGGTCGCCCGGCTTCTCGTACACGATCATTTTTCGGAAGGTGCTGATTTGGTCCAGCCCGGCGTTGGTGCGCGAATCGGACAAGAAAACCAGCCCGGCATTGAGTTTGATGGCTACGCAGTAAGTCATGTTGTATTTTGTGGGGGCAAAGGTAAGAGTGTATCTATGAGCGCTTGCAGTGTGTCTGCCTTGAATGGTTTGGCCATGTGCTCATCCATACCGGCTTGCATACACGCGCTGCGGTCAGACTCCATGGCGTTGGCCGTCATGGCGATGATGGGGGTGTGCTGCCCCTGGGGTTCGCGTGCGCGTATGAGCCGGGTAGCCTCTAGACCGCCCATGACGGGCATTTGCATGTCCATGAGCACCAGATCCCAACTACCGCTGGCAAACAGGTCTACGGCCTCTTGCCCGTTCTGGGCGAGTGTTACCTCATGCCCCCATTTTTTAAGAATAGTGGTTGCCAACAACTGGTTGATGGGGTGGTCTTCGGCTAGCAGTACGCGCAGCGAGCGGGTGGGCGTGGCCTTGGCTGCGGGGTTTGGGTCTATGGTCTGCGCTGGCACAGCCTGCGCTGTGGCAGTAACAGGCGTCGCCACGGGCTGCAGGCGCACCGTGAAGTGAAAGGTACTCCCCTGGCCTGGCGCACTCTCCAGCCAGATGCGCCCGCCCATGAGTTCGACCAAGCGGGTGCAGATGGTCAGGCCCAAGCCTGTGCCACCAAACTGGCGGGTGGTGGACGCGTCAGCCTGGCTAAAGGCTTCAAACACCGCGGCTTGTTTCTCGGGGGCGATGCCAATGCCGGTGTCACGCACAGAGAATTGCACTTCATAGCCGCCTGCATCCAGGGGCGCGCTTTGTACACTGACGGTGACGCTGCCTGCCGCCGTGAACTTGATGGCGTTGTCGCACAGATTTGTTAGCACCTGGCGTATGCGCCCGGGGTCGCCGCGCAAATGGGGTGGCAGGGTATGGCTCAGCTCGGCGTTCAGCGCCAAGCCTTTTTTTTCCGCTCTGGCGGCAATGGCTTTGAGCGCGTCGCTAATGGTTTCTTTGAGCGAAAAGTCCACCAGCTCGATGGAGAGTTTGCCCGCCTCAATTTTGGAGAAGTCCAGTATGTCGTTCAGAATCACCATGAGTGCTTGGGCGGAACTCTTTACCGTGTTCAGGTACTCGCGCTGCTGAGTGTCGAGCGTGGTGTCTAGCGCCAAATCGGTCATGCCAATCACCCCATTCATGGGGGTGCGAATCTCGTGGCTCATATTGGCCAAAAACTCGCTCTTGGACTGGTTGGCGGCCTCGGCATTTTGTTTGGCCACGCGCAGCTCTTGTTCTGCCAAGTTTTTGCTGGTGATGTCAAAGACGGTGCCCACTAGCGCTTTGACTTCGCCTTGCTTGTTCATCAGCGGCGCTTTGTGGTACAGGCCGTCGTGCACCACACCTGTTTTCCGGTTGGTGAAGCTAGCTTCGTAGGTTTGGCTAGTGCGGCTTTGAAAGAGTTCCATGTCTTTGGCGTGCATGAATTCGGCAGCGGGGCCTGGCACCAAGTCAAAAACATTTTTGCCTATCCATTGTTCACGACTGACGCCAAAAAGCTCTTCCCAAGCTTTGTTAAAGCGCATATATCGCCCCTCGTCATCTTTGAGATAAATGGCCGTTGGGGTGGCTTCTAGCAGCACTTCAATGAAGTGCAGCTGCTCTGCTAGCTGCGATTCAATGGTTTTACGCTCGTTGATCAAAGCCAGCACCCGCTCTGTGAGCGTGTGCATGTCGTCAGGGGCATCGTGCATGCTGCTTGCGTCTGTGGGCCGAAATACATTGAGAACCAAGTGCAAAGATTCAATGGTCTCGGTGGCTTGGGCCTGCTGTGCCCGCAAACGGTCTGCGGCGCGGCTCAAGATATCAAAGGTGTGCCGTATCTCCAGCGGTGCGTCTTGGTCTAGCAAAGAGTTGACGTGAATAGTGCCAGACAAAATATCGGCCTCGCGCGCGCGCACTCGGTCAAAGTTGCCAAGCCAGCGCACCAGGGGAATGCGGATCAAGACCGCCCCTAGCACCAGCGCAGCCAGGGCGACCACTAGTCCAAAGCGGGCCAGATGCCAAAGCTCGATCGCAATGGCATCGGTATCGAACGACAGCCTCAGCACCCCATAGTCTTTACCGCCCACCACTATGTTGCGGTTGATGTCGAACAGTTGCTCTTGCACTTTGTCATGTAACCACTGGGGTATGGCAACCGTGTTGTGCACTAGGTTGTTGGCCTGCACTAGGCCCCCCTTAGTGTCCATAAATTGGGCTTTGGAAAAGCGTGAATGCGCTACCGCACGCTCTAGCGTTTTTGCAATGGTGTCGTAGTCGCCAATGACCGCGCTGTCAGCTACGGTTTGGGCTGCGATATTGACCATGCGTTCGGCAGAGAGTTGCTCTGCCTCAATGTTTTTGGTGAACTGGTATTTGTAAAAAAGCCCTAGGCCGAAGGCAACAAACAACAAGAGGGAGGCTACATACAAAAAAAACACGCGCCCCACTAAGGAGCTGGGTAGCAGGCGCAATAACAGGCTTGTGACAAAGCTCATGAGAAAGTGCTGTGGCTGGGCATAGGGACCTGCTAGTGCAATGCTACCGGGGCAGTTTGGAAGAAGCGCTTGTAAGCAGCATAGTCTGCACCGCTGGCAGCTATGAAAACGGCTTCGCTGGCAAGCCCTACTTCTTAAGACGCTTGATTCAAAATTTCGCGCCCCTTGGGGTCTTTAGCCATACCAAAAAAGGCAGCGGCTACGGCTTTCACATCTTTTTCAGGCACTTTGCCCGAGGCCATCAAGGCCAAGTCTTGAAATGGCTCCGAGGTCCAAAGCACGCGGAACTTTTTGCCCTCGCGGTTGGAGAAACCTTCGGCCAGCATGGAGTTGGCTCCCGCTGCCACCACCTTGCCGCTGAAAAGCTGTGCAAACGCGGCATTTTGGTTGCCCGCAAATACGGGTTTGACATCAATGTTTTTAGACAACAAGTGGGCGTAGGGCACCTTGTAAATGATGAAAGCCTCTGGTCCTGCGAACGCGACTTCTTGCCCTTTGAGCTGGTTGATGTCGGTAATGGGAGAGTCTGCAGGTACCACAATTTGGCTTTGCAAAGCCGGTGTTTGGCGCCGGCCAAACACCTTCCAGCCCAGTTGCTCGCGCTCAGGGCTAAAGAGGTGGTTGCTAAAGACAAACTCTACTTCCTTGGCCAGCACGTAGCTGGTGGTATCGGCCGAGGTGCGGCCAATCTTGAGGTTGAGCTGCACCCCGCTTTTTTCAGACACGTAGGCAATGATGGGGTT
This sequence comes from Rhodoferax sp., assembly GCA_044346675.1. Lineage (GTDB taxonomy): Bacteria > Pseudomonadota > Gammaproteobacteria > Burkholderiales > Burkholderiaceae_C > Allorhodoferax. The sequence goes on from JBIIYT010000211.1 coordinate 4,329, forward strand.
CCAGTAGGCAGCGGTGAGCTTGATGTCGTACTGGTTGACTGGGGAAAAGCTGTAAGTGGCGCGCTGCGCTTGGCTGACTGCAGGGGCCAAGCCGCAAAGCGCTGCCGTCATGACCGCTATGACGGATCGCAGTATTTTGTTGTGCATGTTTGACTTCCCTTGACGAATGTTGTCATTTTTATCATAGGGTAGCGCTTACGGCTGGTCAATGCAATGGAGCGGGCTTAAAGCATTTCTATTGCGTCATTGCGCTCCTAAAAAACCGATAAATCCGTCTGCGCCACAAACATCTCCAGCGCCCGGCGCCCCAAGGCGGAGTTGCCCGTGCCATCGAGCGCGGGCGACCAGACGCACAGCGTGAGCTCATCCGGCACCACGGCAACTATGCCGCCGCCCACGCCGCTCTTGCACGGCAGGCCAATGCGAAAGGCAAATTCGCCGGCAGCGTCA
>JBIIYT010000212.1:0-4730 GCA_044346675.1 Rhodoferax sp.
GCCTTGGTTGCCAAACGGAAACCATGCTGCAAGAGTTTGTCCGCAAACACCACCGTCTCTTTCAATCCGCATTTGCGGAAAGACACGTTGATGAGCTTGGAGATTTCCTTCTTCTTCAATGCCTTGTTAATGTTGGAGAAAGGCAAGCCCTTGGGCAAGATTTCCGACAACAAAGCACGGCCTGCCGTGGTTTCCCACAGCTTGGTACTGGCGATGAATTCACACGTTTCTTTGTTCTTGGTGTACTCGGTCAAACGCACGTTGATCTTGGCGTTCAACTCCACCTCACCCGCGTCAAACGCGCGCTGCACTTCGCCGGTGTCAGAGAAGATCAAGCCTTCACCTTTGCCGTTGATGCGCTCACGCGTGGTGTAGTACAAGCCCAGCACCACGTCTTGGGACGGAACGATGGAAGGCTCGCCATTCGACGGGAACAACACATTGTTGGAGGCCAGCATCAGCGTGCGGGCTTCCATCTGCGCTTCTACCGACAAGGGCACGTGAACGGCCATTTGGTCACCGTCGAAGTCGGCGTTGAACGCCGCGCAAACGAGAGGGTGCAACTGAATGGCTTTGCCTTCAATCAAAATAGGCTCAAAGGCTTGGATACCCAAACGGTGCAGCGTAGGCGCACGGTTAAGCATCACGGGGTGCTCTTTGATGACCTCTTCCAAGATGTCCCACACCACGGGCGTGCCGGATTCGACTTCCTTCTTGGCTGCCTTGATGGTGGTGGCAATGCCCATGGCTTCTAGGCGCGCGAAGATGAAGGGCTTGAACAGCTCCAAGGCCATCAACTTCGGTAATCCGCACTGGTGCAGTTTGAGCGTAGGCCCCACCACAATCACGGAGCGACCCGAGTAGTCCACACGTTTGCCCAGCAAGTTTTGGCGGAAACGACCACTCTTACCTTTGATCATGTCGGCCAAAGATTTGAGGGCGCGCTTGTTGGCACCGGTCATGGCCTTGCCACGGCGACCGTTGTCCAGCAGGCTGTCCACGGCTTCTTGCAGCATGCGCTTTTCGTTGCGCGCAATGATCTCCGGCGCTTTCAATTCCAGCAAACGGCGCAGACGGCTGTTGCGGTTGATCACTCGGCGGTACAGGTCATTCAAGTCAGACGTGGCAAAACGACCACCATCCAGCGGCACCAAAGGACGCAAGTCCGGTGGCAACACGGGCAGCACATTGAGCACCATCCACTCGGGCTTGATGCCCGACTTCTTGAACGCTTCCAAGAGCTTGAGACGCTTGGTGTTCTTCTTGATTTTGAGCTCAGAGCCGCTTGGGTCGTTGCGCAACTTCTCGATGGAGCCATCAATGTCAATGCTTTGCAGCAAGTCTTTGATACCTTCGGCACCCATCTTGGCCTGGAACTCGTCACCGTATTCTTTGAATTTGGCGTCGAAGTCGTCTTCGGACATGATGCTGAACTTCTTCAGCGGAGTCATGCCGGGATCGGTCACCACGTAGGCTTCAAAGTACAACACGCGTTCGATATCGCGCAGGGTCATGTCCAGCACCAAGCCCAAACGGCTTGGCAAAGACTTCAAGAACCAGATGTGCGCGCAAGGTGCTGCCAGGTCGATGTGGCCCATGCGCTCGCGGCGCACTTTGGTTTGGGTCACTTCAACGCCACACTTCTCGCAAATCACGCCACGGTGCTTCAGGCGCTTGTACTTGCCGCACAAGCATTCGTAGTCTTTGATAGGCCCGAAAATCTTGGCGCAAAACAGACCATCGCGCTCAGGCTTGAAGGTGCGGTAGTTAATGGTTTCTGGCTTTTTGACTTCGCCAAAAGACCAAGAACGAATTTTCTCTGGCGAAGCCATGCCAATTTTGATGGCTTCAAAGTGCTCATCAGGCGTGAACTGCTTGAACAGGTCGAGTAATGATTTCATAGTACTTATTCCTTTTTAATCAGTTGCTTAACCGCGTTCCAATTCGATGTCGATACCCAAGGAACGAATTTCCTTGACCAAGACATTGAACGATTCAGGCATGCCAGCTTCGATTGAATGTTCGCCCTTGACGATGCTCTCATACACCTTGGTACGACCCTGCACGTCATCAGACTTCACTGTCAGCATTTCCTGCAAGGTGTAAGCGGCGCCATACGCTTCGAGTGCCCACACCTCCATCTCACCAAAACGCTGTCCACCGAACTGCGCCTTGCCGCCCAAAGGCTGCTGCGTGACCAAGCTGTAAGGCCCGGTAGAACGCGCATGCATCTTGTCGTCCACCAAGTGGTGAAGCTTGAGCACGTGCATATAGCCCACGGTGGTGGGGCGCTCAAACGCCTCACCGCTGCGGCCATCAAACAAGTTGGCTTGGGTGCGCGTGGCGGTCAAGCCCTTGGCCTTGGCCACATCGTCGGGGTAAGCCAGCTTGAGCATGCCGCGAATTTCTTCTTCGGTGGCGCCGTCAAACACGGGCGTTGCAAAGGTGGCACCGCCTGCCAAGTTGGAGGCCATCTCCAACACTTGGTCGTCGCTGAGCTGAGACAATTCTTCTTTGCGGCCAGCGCCGTTGTACAGCTTTTCCATGAATTGACGCACTTCGGCCACCTTGGCCTCGGCTTGCAGCATGTCGCCAATGCGTTGGCCCAAGCCCTTAGCGGCCCAGCCCAAATGCACTTCCAACACCTGACCCACGTTCATACGGGAAGGAACACCCAAGGGGTTCAACACGATGTCGCAAGGTGTGCCGTCGGCCATATAAGGCATGTCTTCCACGGGCACGATCTTGGAGACCACACCCTTGTTACCGTGGCGCCCGGCCATCTTGTCACCAGGCTGCAAGCGGCGCTTAACCGCGATGTAGACCTTGACCATCTTGAGCACACCAGCGGGCAACTCGTCGCCTTGCGTCAACTTCTTGCGCTTTTCTTCAAACGCCAAGTCAAAGCTGTGACGGGTTTGCTCCAGAGAGTTTTTGATGCTCTCCAGCTGGGTCGCCACTTCATCTTCTGCGGGACGAATATCGAACCAGTGGAATTTTTCCACCGATGCCAAATAGGCCTTGTCGATTTTGCTGCCTTTGGCCAGTTTTTGTGGGCCACCGTTGGCAGTTTTGCCAACCAACAACTTCTCGATACGCGCAAACGCATCGGCTTCCACAATACGCAACTGGTCGTTCAGGTCCAGACGGAAGCGCTTGAGCTCATCGTCAATGATCTGCTGCGCACGGCGGTCGCGGGTGATGCCTTCACGGGTGAAGACCTGCACGTCGATCACCGTGCCTTGAGAGCCTTGGTCCACACGCAGCGAAGTGTCTTTCACGTCGCTGGCTTTTTCACCGAAGATGGCGCGCAATAGCTTCTCTTCTGGCGTGAGCGTGGTTTCACCTTTGGGGGTGACCTTGCCAACCAGCGTATCGCCTGGCATCACTTCCGCACCCACATAGATGATGCCGGAGTCGTCCAAGCGGTTGAGCTGCTGTTCGCTCAGGTTGGGAATGTCGCGGGTAATTTCTTCGGAACCCAGCTTGGTATCACGCGCCATCACCACCAATTCTTCGATGTGAATGGAGGTGTAGCGGTCTTCCGCCACCACACGCTCGCTGATCAAAATCGAATCTTCGAAGTTGTAGCCATTCCAAGGCATGAACGCGACCAGCATGTTTTGGCCCAAGGCCAGCTCACCCAAGTCGGTCGAAGCACCGTCGGCAATCACATCGCCCTTGGCAAGGTGGTCACCTTTTTTGACGATAGGACGTTGGTGGATGTTGGTGTTCTGGTTGGAGCGCTGGTACTTGATGAGGTTGTAGATATCCACACCCACTTCACCGGCTTGCGCTTCAGCGTCGTTCACGCGAATCACCACGCGGGTTGCGTCCACATAGTCCACCACACCACCGCGTGTTGCAGTCACTACAGTGCCCGAGTCAACGGCTGACACGCGCTCAATACCTGTACCCACAAACGCCTTTTCAGGACGCAAAATAGGCACTGCCTGACGCTGCATGTTGGCGCCCATCAAGGCGCGGTTTGCATCATCGTGCTCTAGGAACGGAACCAAAGAAGCCGCAACCGACACGATCTGTGCGGGTGACACGTCCATGTACTGCACGCGCTCAGCGCCCACCAAAATGGATTCGCCAGCTTCACGAGCAGAGATCAACTCACCGGTCAATGTGCCGTCTTTGTCCAAAGCCGCATTGGCCTGGGCGATGACGTACTTACCTTCTTCGATGGCAGACAGGTAGTCAATATCCATCGTCACCTTGTTGTTCACCACGCGACGGTACGGAGTTTCAATGAAACCGTATTCGTTCAAGCGCGCGTACAAAGCCAGCGAGTTGATCAAACCAATGTTTGGACCTTCTGGTGTTTCAATAGGGCACACGCGACCATAGTGGGTCACGTGCACGTCACGCACCTCAAAGCCAGCCCGCTCACGCGTCAAACCACCTGGGCCAAGGGCCGATACACGGCGCTTGTGGGTGATCTCAGACAGCGGATTGGTTTGGTCCATGAACTGCGACAACTGTGACGCACCGAAGAACTCTTTCAACGCAGCCGAAATAGGCTTGCTGTTGATCAGGTCATGCGGCATCAAAGGTTCTTGCTCGGCTTGACCCAAGCGCTCTTTCACTGCCTTCTCAATACGTGCCAGGCCAGTGCGGTATTGGTTCTCAGCCAACTCGCCCACGCAGCGCACGCGGCGGTTACCCAAGTGGTCAATATCGTCCACTTCGCCACGGCCATTGCGCAGGTCCACCAAAATCTT
>JBIIYT010000213.1:0-4703 GCA_044346675.1 Rhodoferax sp.
GGGTCAGACCACGCCAAAAAGCTGTTGGGGCGCTTGGCAGGGTTGAGCTTTCTGAAGGTGCCTGCGTCCACTAGCTGTTGGCACAGGCGCTGATATTCTTCTTCAGAGCCATCGCACCAATACACGTCTTTGGGCTTGCAAAGGGCTACCATGTCGGCTACCCAGGCAATCAAGCGTGCGTTCTTGACGTAGCTGGGGGTGTTGAGGTTTAGGCCTTGCATTACGGGTGAGTTCATGTGGAAAAGCTCCTAAGTTTGAAAATCGTCTTTTCAAAATCAGGCCACGCTGGCCCTAAGGCGAGGACTTTGAAAAGGCGGTTTTGCGTCGCAGCCAAGGGTGGGTCAAGAATGTCCCAAACGGCTGGAGTGGCAATTCTATGAACTCGTTCCAAAGTTACCTAATGGTTACATGTCAAAATCGTTTAAAAGATATGCAAAAAATGCATGAGTTTATGCGAACAAGCTTGGGCTGTTTGGCAAGTGTTTGCTTTTGCTTGGCGAGTGGGGCGCATGCAGCAGCGCCAAGTGCTCCACCCATCCGCATCATGGCTGCCAGTGACCTGAAGTTTGCACTCGCTCACATACTGAAGAATTACGAGCAGGACACGGGCCAACGCGTAGAAGTCACCTATGGGTCATCCGGCAATATGGCGCGCCAACTCCTGCAGGGCCTGCCTGCAGATCTCTTCATGTCGGCGGACGAGGCGCTGGTGGCAGCGCTGGCAAAGGCGGGTAAAACCCGCAGCATCCGCAAGGGGGGGGCGGTGGTGGCCGATTCTGGCGTGTTGTACGCGCAAGGGCGTTTGGCCGTGGTGCTGCCTGCCAATAGTGGGCTGCCATTGGATGCCGACCTCACAGCTTTGCGACACGCGTGGCCAGCGCAAGGAAAATTCGCCATCGCCAACCCCGAGCATGCTCCCTATGGCCGTGCGGCGCAGCAGGTCTTGCAAAGCCTAGGGCTGTGGACGCAGGTGCAGCCGCATTTGGTGCTGGGCGAAAACATTGCGCAAAGCACCCAGTTCGTCGTCACAGGCTCGGCCACTATGGGAATTAGTGCACTCGCTTTGGTGCAAGCACCCGAGTTGGCGGGGCGGCTGCGCTATCTGCCCTTGCCCGCACAGTTGCACGGTCCCTTGCTGCAGCGCATGGTGCTAATGAAATCAGCCTCGGCCGCAGCAGTAGCACTATATGCCTACCTGCAGCAGCCGCCCGCCCGGGCTGTACTGCTGCAGCACGGCTTTCAAGCACCTCCATAATCGGGTTATGGACTGGCAAGCTGCGCACGTATCTCTTTGGTTGGCTGCAACGACTGCTGCGCTATTGCTGCCTGCGGGGCTTGCGTTGGCGCGTTGGCTGGCGCTCACCGCCAGCCCTTGGCGCCCTCTTATCGAGGCGCTGATGCTATTGCCCTTGCTATTGCCCCCCACTGTGATTGGTTTTTATCTGCTGGTCAGCCTAGGCCAAGGCTCCGCGGTGGGTGCTTGGTTGGAACAGAACGCCGATCTGCGCTTGGTGTTTAGTTTTGAGGGCTTGCTGTTGGCCAGCGTGCTGGTCAATTTGCCATTTATGGTGCAGCCTATTCAGCGCGCGTTTGCCACCGTACCGCACACGCTGCGTGAGGCGGCCTGGGTGTCGGGCTTAAGCCGATGGCGTACCTTTGTTCGCATAGAACTGCCCTTGGCTTGGCCGGGCCTAGTGGCTGGCGTCGCACTTACAGTAGCTCACACTTTGGGTGAGTTCGGTGTGGTGCTGATGGTGGGCGGGAGTATTCCAGGCGAAACCCGCACACTCAGCATCGCGATCTACGACCGGGTGCAGGCATTTGATATGGGCGGTGCGCACGCGATGGCACTCGCCTTGGTAGCCGTGTCCTTGCTGGCGCTGGTGCTAGTGTTTGCGAGCGACCGCAGCCAGCGCCAGCCACGCTAAGGGCTACGCATGCCACACCTCAATGTTCGGCTCGTCAACCCATCACCCATTCCACTCAATACAGAGTTTGATTGTGCGGCAGGCGAACTGGTCGCCTTGGTTGGTCCTTCTGGCAGCGGCAAAACGTCCTTGCTGCGGGCGGTGGCCGGGCTGTTACATGGCCCGGGTCTGCGGGGTAGCGTGCACGTGGGCAACAGCACGTGGTTTGACAGCGTCAGCAGCATCAACCTTGCACCCCAAGCCCGTAGGGTGGGCATGGTGTTCCAGAGCTATGCCTTGTTTCCTCATTTAAGCGCTATCAGCAATGTAGCCATTAGCGCGGATCGCAGCTTCGCAAAAAGCCAAAAGCAAGCATACGCGCAGGCACTGTTCGAGCGCTTGGGGCTTGAAGGCCTGCAACAACGCCTACCTGCACAGCTCTCGGGCGGGCAGCAACAGCGCGTGGCCTTGGCGCGTGCACTGATGCGCCTGCATAACCCTGTCGCCGTGGCGAGCCCCAGTGGGGTCTTGTTGCTCGACGAACCGTTCTCCGCCGTGGATGCGCCTACCCGCCAAACCCTTTACCGCGAGCTCGCAGAACTGCGAACGCATGTGTCCGTGCCCATGGTATTGGTTACGCATGACCTGCAAGAGGCCCGCCGCTTGGCTGACAGAGTGGTGATACTCGATGGCGGCACTACCTTACAAAGTGGCACCCCCGCAGCCGTTTTTTCCAGACCACGCAATGCGCGCGTGGCGCAGCTGGTGGGTATTCAAAACCTGTTTCATGGCACTTTCCACCGAGGCACCTCAGGAATGGCTATCTTGCGCTGGGTGGGGGAAAACTCGCACGCACCCGCACTAGACCTAGCAGTGCATGACAAAGGCCGCATTGTGGATGGAGCACACGTGCGCTGGGTATTGGCCGGAGAATCTCTGGAGCTGGTGGCGCAGGAGCCTGGAGCCGCATGCCAGTCAGTGCCCAACAGCCCAAAGCCCGTGTGGTGCGATTGGAGCGAGGTGCTGGAGTTGGGGGAGACCAGCTTGTGCACACTGGTGCCACTCAAGCTGCCCAGCGTTCGTTTGACCCTGACCTTGGCAAGTTCTCAGGTGCGTATGCTGCACTCAGCAGCCGGTTGTAAAGTGGGCGTGTGTATTGCGCCGCACGCCATACACATCATGCCAGTGCGGGCGTGATGCAAAAACTGCAGTTTAAGCCATCGACACGGCGATAAAAGCCAGCAAAAACATCAGCACGCCGCCCACCAAAGGCAGCACGATGGGCATCAGAGGCACAATCTCCTCCACCACGTCGACTTCATGCTCAGGGGTGCTGTGGGGTGTGGGGGCTGACATGGTAGTTCCTTCAATATAGAAAAGTGAGTGGGCTTGTAAACCGTGGCGCGATTTTAACTACAAGTCTGCTCACACCAGCTTGGCATCAAACCCCGCCTCGTTCAGTATCGCCAGTACCTGCTCCACATGGGCATGTCCTCGGGTTTGCACCACCAGTTCAATTTCGGCATTTTGGGCCGATAGGGTGGTGAAAGCGCGTTGGTGGTGCACTTCGTCAATATTGGCGCCGGCTTCGGCCACCATGGCAGTGATGCGCGCCAAGGTGCCTGGCACGTCGCGGGCACTCACCCGAATGCGGGCCAACCGCCCGGCGCGCACCATGCCGCGCTGAATGATGGCCGCGAGCAGCAGCGGGTCGATATTGCCGCCACACAGCACCAGCCCTACGCGCTTGCCCTTAAATCGCTCCGGGTACTTCAATAGTGCCGCCAAGCCCGCTGCGCCTGCGCCTTCCACCAGCGTCTTTTCTACCTCCAGCAGCATCACCAGGGCCTGCTCAATATCGCCTTCGTCCACCAGCAGCAAATCGTCCACGCGTTGGGTGATGATCTCTTGTGTGATGCGCCCCGGCGTGCCCACCGCAATACCCTCGGCAATGCTGCTCGTGCCTTGCGGGTGTTGTGTGCCTTTGATGGCATTGAACATGGCAGGAAAGCGCGTGGTTTGCACGCCCACCACCTCCATGTCAGGCCGCAGCGCTTTGGCCACCGTGGCCATGCCAGAGACCAGGCCGCCCCCGCCAATGGCTACCACAAAGCAGTCAAGGTTGGGCACTTCGGCCAGCATTTCCAGCGCCACCGTACCTTGGCCCGCCACAATGGCTTCATCGTCAAAGGGGTGCACAAAGCACAGGTTTTGCTCTTGTCCCAGCGCCACGGCGTGAGCCCGGGCTTGGTCCAGCGTATCACCATGCAAAATAACTTCTGCGCCAAACCCCCGGGTGCGCTCCACCTTCACACCCGGCGTGAAGCGTGGCATCACAATCACCGCCATCATGCCCAGGCGCTGGGCGTGGTAGGCCACGCCTTGGGCATGGTTGCCCGCACTCATGGCAATAACGCCACTTTTCGCTTGATCTGGGGTGAGCTGGGCTAACTTGTTACAAGCGCCCCGCTCTTTAAAAGACGCGGTGAACTGCAGGTTTTCAAACTTCAGATAAACCTGGGCACCGGTAATGTCTGACAAGGTTTGCGATGCCACGCACGGTGTTTTAAGCAAATGCCCCTCAAGCCGCTGGGCCGCTTGGACGATGTCTGTGTATTCAATCATATTGACATTGTGATTTGGTTTGCCCTAAAAATGGGGTGGGTAAATATTTTTCCACAACACTTCCATCTTTCGGTAGTCTGCGGTATCGTGACACACAAGCACCTCAACCTGCTGGAGGCTTTTGATGGCCAAGCGTTTGCAGTTTTCGCCCACTGGGGGGCACCTTATTCC
>JBIIYT010000214.1:0-4692 GCA_044346675.1 Rhodoferax sp.
CGCCCCGGCGGCACCAGTTTGGCTGAGCTCAGAGAGGAATCACTGCGCAGGATCAAAGCCCTACGTGATCGCCCACCGGCTGGCACTGTGCCATCTCAATTTTTAGCCCTATCACAGCGATCCCGCCACGCCATAGCGGTAGACGCATCCAAGTCCCGACTTTACTTGTTTGAAAACACGCCCGCTGGCTTAATTCTGGTTTCAGATTACTATATTTCTGTCGGAAAAGCGGGCATTGCCAAAAATGCCGAAGGCGACCAACGCACGCCACTGGGGGTGTATTACATCACCAGCAATCTGGATCGCAAGTCACTTAAAGACTTCTATGGCTCCGGAGCTTTACCTATTAACTACCCCAACATACTAGACGCCAAACGGGGCAAAACCGGCAGCGGTATCTGGTTGCACGGCACCCCGCCCAATCAATTTTCCCGTGCTCCGCAGTCCACAGACGGCTGCGTGGTCTTGGCCAACCCTGATCTCGATCACATCATTAAAACAGTAGAAGTTCGCAGTACGCCGGTAGTGATCGCCAGCCAGTTGCGTTGGGTGGCGCCCAGCGCCATACGTGCCGAAGGGGAAGCATTTAAAGATGCCTTACAGGCTTGGCGAAATGCGAAGACCTCGGGCAATCTCAATCACATATTGAGCTTTTACACCCCAGACTTCTCTGCCAACGGCAAGACGCTAAGCCAATGGATGCCCACATTGAAGTCGGAGCTGGCCAACGTGCGGGGACGCACTGTTCAACTCAAAGACGTTTCCTACCTGCGCTGGACCGACTCGACCGACACCATGGTGGTGACGTTTGGTGAAGTGGCTGACGGAATCCGAACCGGGCTCACCAAACGGCAGTATTGGGCGCGCGAAGGAAATCAATGGAAGATATTTTTCGAGGGAGTGTTGTAATGCTCAAACGCATGCTTTGTTCAAGCCAGCGCTTATGGTTGGCCTGTTGCCTCTTCTTGTGCGTCGCCACCCCTGCGATCGCGCAAAGCGCAGCTAAAGTCCGTTTTCAAACCAGTGCTGGAGATTTTGTGGTCGAAGTTTACCCCGACAAAGCACCCAAAACGGTAGAAAACTTTCTTCAGTATGTGAAGGAAAAACACTACGACGGCACGATTTTCCACCGTGTCATCCCCAACTTCATGGTGCAAGGTGGTGGCTACGATCTCAAGTATGCTGAGAAAAAAATGCGCCCACCGGTAGCCCATGAGGGACGCGAGGCCCTTGCCCGAGGTGGGTCGAAAAATACCATAGGCACATTGGCAATGGCGCGCACCAACGACCCGCATTCCGCCACCGCACAGTTTTTTATTAATGTGCAAGACAACGCCTTTCTGGATCCTACGCTCATACCGCCCGGAGACCCCGTGCCGCGTTTTGAATACCAAGGGCGCACCTACAAAGACGTTCCCCGAGATCGCTTGATCAACGCGCCGGAATTGTTTGGATACACCGTGTTTGGCAAGGTGGTCCAAGGTATGGACGTGATTACTAAAATCAAAAACACCCCCACGGGTGCCGGCGGCCCGTTTGCCAGCGACGTGCCGCAAACCCCTATTGTCATTAAATCTGCCACTATAGAGAAATAAACCATGAGCAATCCACAAGTCGAACTTCACATCACCAACTACGGTGTCATCACTCTCGAACTAGATCAGGAAAAAGCCCCCAAGTCGGTCGCTAATTTCTTGGCCTATGTCGCTAAGGGCCACTACAACAACACCATCTTCCACCGCGTGATCCCTGGCTTTATGGTGCAAGGCGGCGGTATGGAGCCAGGCATGAACCAAAAAACCTGTGATGCCCCCATTGAAAACGAAGCCAACAACGGCCTGAAGAACAACACCTACACCGTAGCCATGGCGCGCACCGGTGACCCGCACTCTGCCACTGCCCAGTTTTTTATCAACGTTTCTGATAACAGCTTTTTGAATCACACCGCCCCATCAGCACAGGGTTGGGGCTACGCAGTGTTTGGCAAAGTAATTGCCGGCACCGAGGTGGTGGACAAAATCAAAGTGGTTAAAACCGGGCGCAAAGGCTTTCATGATGACGTACCCAAAGAGGACGTCGTGCTTGAGAAGGCTGTCCTAGTCCAAGTATAAAGCGGCTTGCGGGATGGAAGAACTACAGGCTCCGTCCCACTGGCGATGCATTGACTTTATTTCTGACCTGCATTTGCAGGCCTCAGAGCCTGCCACCTTCACGGCTTGGCGTGACTACCTGCAGCACAGCACAGCAGACGCGGTGTTTATCTTGGGAGACCTTTTTGAGGTCTGGGTAGGCGACGACGTACTGACAGACACTCAGGGTTTTGAACACCAATGTGCGCAAGTGCTGCGTGAAGCAGCCCAGCGGCTGGACGTTTTCATCATGCATGGCAACCGAGACTTCCTTATGGGCCAACGCTTGATGCAAGCCTGTGGCAGTCGTTTGGTACCAGACCCGACCGTGCTGAGTTTCGCCACCCAACGCTGGCTCTTAAGCCATGGCGACGCGCTATGTCTTGGCGACACAGCGTATCTGCAGTTTCGGCAATCGGTGCGCAGTGCCTCTTGGCAAAACGACTTTCTGAGCAAACCTTTGGAAGAACGCAAGACGTTTGCGCGCCAGCTTCGTTCAAAGAGCGAGTCCATCAAAAACACCAAGATGAGCTACGCCGACGTAGACACGACTGCAGCTATCGCCTGCTTACAGTCTGGCCAAGCAACAACCATGATTCATGGCCATACCCACCGCCCTGCAAGGCACGATTTAGCCCAAGGCCTCGAACGTATTGTTCTCAGCGACTGGGACCTCAACGCAATCCCGCCTAGAGCCGACGTTTTGCGCTTGCGCCAATGCGCCGCACTTACAGCGAGTGGCGCCGTGGTGGAGCGTATTTCACCTGCCCAAGCCTGTGCTACTGGGGCCAAGCCTCGGGGTTAACCTCGTCGATTTGCCAAGGGTCTAAAAACTGCTGTGCGTAGCGCAGATAAACCCCTTGGCTCACAAAGACGTCAAACAAGTCTGGGTCAATATGCCCCCCCATGCGAAACTTGTGCATGATGGCCATGGCCTGCGAAAGCTTCATACCCTGCTTATAGGGTCGATCCCGCGCGGTAAGGGCTTCAAAAATATCGGCAATCCCCATCACACGCGCTTGCACCGACATTTGCTCGCGCGTGAGGCCCTTGGGATAACCCTTTCCATCCATTCGCTCATGGTGACCGCCCGCGTACTCGGGCACATTTTTCAAATGCTTAGGCCAAGGCAATTGCTCTAGCATTTTGATGGTTGCAACAATATGGTAGTTGATGGTGTCTCGCTCAGCCGATGTCAGTGTGCCAGCCCGAATGGTGAGGTTTTCCATCTCATTGGCACTCAAGAACTCCGTCTCCACCCCATCGGCATTGCGCCACAGGTACTTGGAGCCCACATCGCGCACGCGCTGCAAATCAGCATGCTTCATAGACTCCGCCCCCACATTGGTAGCGCGCAAAAACTCTCTGTCTGCCTGCATGGTATCAATATCGGCGCGACACTGCGCAGTTAGCACAGCCTCTGAGGGCGCGTCCTTCACCTCTCGCAAAGCCAACTGGGCGCGCAATGCTGCGATTTCTCGGTCACGCTTGAGCACTTCAAAACGCGTATCAATAAGCTCTATGCGATCAAACAGCGTTTGTAGCTTGGTGGCTTTTTCTACCACGTGTACCGGCGTAGTTATTTTTCCGCAATCATGCAACAGGCCTGCAATTTTGAGCTCGTAGCGGTCTCGGTCGTCCATGGTAAAAGCGGCCAAGGGACCTTGCGCGGTTGCGTTCACTGCCTCGGCCAGCATCATGGTCAAGGTCGGTACCCGCTGACAATGACCACCAGTATGCTGTGACTTTTCGTCAATTGCCAAGTTGATCAGTCCAATAAAGGACTCAAACAAGGCCTCTAACTGCGCCATCAAACTGCGGTTGGTAATGGCGATAGCTGCCTGCGAAGCCAAGGACTCTGCCAAACTTTGATCGGCGCTAGAAAATGGCAGCACTTTGCCCGTGCCTGGCTCTTGCGCATTGATCAACTGCAAGACGCCGATGACGTCACCCTCGTGGTCTTTCATCGGCACCGCCAAAAAAGACTGGGAGCGGTAGCCGGTGCGTTCGTCAAACTGCCGAGTCCCTGAAAAGTCGAAATTGGGCTCGCTATAGGCGTCTGCAATGTTTACTGTTTGGTTGTTAATAGCCGCGTAAGCGGCCACGAGGGAGTCATTAGGACGCCCATCTTGGTCGAAGAGAGGTAAAGGTGCAAACTCGATGGGCTTGGCAGCGCTCCCCCCCATAGCAATCTTCAATGAGTCGGTGCGCAATATCTCAAACCGCAAAGCTCGCCCGTCTTCGGTCATGCGGTACAAGGTGCCACCGTCTGCTCGGGTAATGGTTTTGGCCGCACCCAAAATGTGCTCCAACAAACGGGTAATGTCGCGCTCTTTAGACAGGGCCACACCAATGGCATTGAGCTGCTCTAAGCGCAGCAGCAGATCGTCAATAGAATTCACCAGCGAGCCTCCCTCTGAAGAACAAATCGAAGCAGCCCCCCCAACTCCTAACAGCGCAAACCCTGCACACTTTAGCGCTTGAGCAAAACCTTCATCACGTTTTGCAGCCGTCGTGCGTCTTGCGCGTTGAATGGTGCCGCCAATACCGTCGCCACATCCTG
>JBIIYT010000215.1:0-4669 GCA_044346675.1 Rhodoferax sp.
AGGCAGTGCAGGCATGGCGGGTGGCCAAGCCATAGACCTTGCAAGTGTAGGCAAGCCCTTAACTGAGCGACAACTGCGTGAAATGCATGAGCTCAAAACCGGTGCCTTGTTGCAAGGTAGCGTTCTCATGGGGGCGCACTGTGGCGCGCCCAGTGACACAGCACTTGCTGCATTGCACGCCTATGGGGCTGCTATTGGTTTGGCGTTTCAGGTGGTGGACGACATTTTGGATGTCACCGCAGATTCGGCCACACTGGGAAAAACCGCGGGTAAAGACGCAGATAACGACAAGCCCACCTATGTATCTTTAATGGGTTTGCCCGCCAGCCAAGCCTATGCACAAACGTTGTTGGCACAGGCCTTAGCGGCGCTCGATGCGAGCAAGTTAAGCAACACGCAGGCCTTGCGTGCATTGGCCAATATGGTGGTGAACCGATCAAGCTGAAGTCTGTTACAAATAGCGCTTATGCAATCCACGCCATTTTCTTTGTTACCCACCATCAATGCACCCGCGGACTTGCGTGGCTTGCCTCGTGCCGACTTGCGTGCGCTGGCCAACGAGCTACGCACGTATTTGTTAGAGAGTGTGGCAAAAACGGGGGGGCACCTCAGCTCTAACTTAGGCACGGTGGAACTCACCGTGGCACTGCACTACGTCTTTAATACCCCGGATGACCGCTTGGTGTGGGATGTGGGCCATCAAACCTATCCGCACAAAATTCTCACGGGCCGACGCGATCGCATGCCCAGCTTGCGTCAACTAGGGGGCTTGAGTGGTTTCCCCCAGCGCACCGAGAGCGAGTTCGATACTTTTGGCACAGCGCACTCCAGCACCTCTATTTCGGCAGCGCTGGGCATGGCCATGGCGGCCAAGATCAAAGGCGATGAGCGCTACTCGGTGGCCATCATTGGTGACGGTGCGCTCACCGCAGGCATGGCGTTTGAAGCACTCAACAATGCGGGCGTGGAAGATTGCCGTTTGTTGGTGATCTTGAACGACAATGACATGAGCATTAGCCCCCCCGTGGGCGCTTTGAACCGCTATTTGGCGCAGCTCATGAGTGGCCAGTTTTATGCGGCAGCCAAGAACGTGGGCAAAACCGTGCTCAAAGGCGCGCCGCCTTTGTTTGAGTTAGCCAAGCGCTTTGAAGAGCATGCTAAGGGCATGGTGGTGCCGGCCACCTTGTTTGAGAAGTTTGGCTTCAACTACATTGGCCCCATTGACGGGCACGATCTCGACTCGCTCATTCCCACCCTAGAAAACATCAAGCACCTCAAAGGCCCACAGTTTTTGCATGTGGTCACCAAAAAGGGCCAAGGCTACAAGCTCGCCGAGGCCGACCCTGTGGCCTACCATGGGCCGGGTAAGTTTGATCCCGCCGTGGGCTTGCTCAAGCCTACTGTCGCCCCTAAGACTACATTCACGCAGGTTTTTGGTCAGTGGTTGTGCGACATGGCCGCGCAAGATAAGCGCTTGGTGGGCATTACCCCCGCCATGCGCGAAGGCTCTGGCATGGTGGAGTTTGAGCAACGCTTCCCCGAGCGCTACTTTGACGTAGGTATTGCCGAGCAGCACGCCGTGACCTTTGCCGCAGGCTTGGCCTGCGAGGGCCTCAAACCGGTAGTAGCCATTTACTCCACGTTTTTGCAGCGCGCCTATGACCAACTCATTCATGACGTGGCCATACAAAATTTGCCCGTTGTGTTTGCGCTAGACCGCGCTGGCTTGGTGGGCGCTGACGGCGCGACCCATGCGGGTGCCTATGACATTCCTTATCTGCGGTGCATTCCGAACGTTAGTGTGGCCTGCCCCGCCGATGAGAATGAGTGCCGCCAGCTACTGAGCACCGCGTTTGCCCAAAACCACCCTGTGGCAGTGCGCTACCCGCGTGGGGCCGGTGCGGGCGTGGCAGTGCAGCCGGGCCTGCAGGGCTTGCCGTTTGGCAAGGGTGAGATTCGCAAGCTTGGCAGTGGCATTGCAATTTTGGCCTTTGGCACCTTGCTCTATCCTGCCTTGCAGGCGGCTACTGCGCTGGGGGCCACCGTGGTCAATATGCGCTGGGCCAAGCCGCTCGATACGCAACTGCTGTTGGAGGTGGCGCGCAGCCATCAAGCCTTGGTGACGCTAGAAGAGGGCGCGCTAATGGGTGGCGCTGGCAGTGCCGTGTTAGAAGCCCTGCAAAGTGCAGGGGTGTTGGTGCCGGTTTTGCAACTAGGTTTGCCAGACCAGTTCATTGAACACGGCGACCCCGCCAAGCTGCTGGTCTTGCAGGGCTTAGATGCACAAGGCATAGAGGCCTCGATTGTCAAAAGGTTTGGTGCCCCATTTCTGGCAAGCGCTCGCGCAGCCTGACTCATCCCGTCCAAGGCATTGTTGCTTGCAGAATCCTGAACACCGGGGGTTTTGTAGGGTAAGCCGAGGGAAAACCCGCACACTGTGCGGTTGACGACTTCCTACAATCTCTGCAGACCTCATAAGTCTTCGCAGTGTAAGTTTGCGCCGCGAGATGTTTAACCTTTCGTTTCAGGAGTGAATCATATGGATCGTCGTTCCGTCATTAAAAACGCTGGCATTGCTGGCGTACTGGCTGCGGGTGCAGCGCCTGCTGTACATGCCCAAGAGGTCATTCGCTGGCGCCTCGCCTCCAGCTTTCCTAAAGCGCTAGACACCATCTACGGTGCTGCTGAAACCTTCTCCAAGAAGGTTAGCGAAATGTCTGGTGGCAAATTCCAAATCTCTGTGCACCCCGGTGGAGAACTCATGCCGCCCATCGCCGGCATGGTGGAAAACATTCAAAAAGGTACGACCGAGATGGTGCACACTGCACCGTACTACTTCTTCGGCGTGAATGATGTGTTTGCCTTGGGCTGCGCGATCCCCTTTGGTCTGAACAGCCGTCAGATGACCGCTTGGACTTACCAAGGTAATGGTCTGAAGTTGATGCGCGAGTTCTATGCCAAGTACAACATCGTCAACTTTGCAATGGGTAACACCGGTGCCCAAATGGGCGGCTGGTATCGCAAAGAGATCAAAACCTTGGCCGACATGAAGGGCCTGAAATTCCGCTCAGGCGGCTTCGCTGGCAAGGTGCTTTCTCGCATGGGCGTGGTGCCTCAAAACATTCCAGGCGGTGAGATCTATCAAGCGCTGGAAAAAGGCACCATTGACGCTGCTGAGTGGGTTGGCCCTTACGATGATGCGAAATTGGGCTTCAACAAAGTGGCTCCTTTCTACTACTACCCCGGCTGGTGGGAAGGCGGCCCACAGCTCGATGCTTATGTTAACAAGACGGCTTACGACAAATTGTCGAATGAAAACAAGGCCATCTTAGAGTCTGCGGCTGCGTTTGCGCACACCGACATGCAAGCCAAGTACGACGCAAAAAATCCAGAAGCACTGAAGCAGCTGGTGGCTCAAAAAGTAAAAGTACTGCCTTTCCCCAAGGCTGTGATGGACGAAGCCTTCAAGCAGTCCATGGGTCTGTACGCTGAGTTGAACGCAAGCAATCCAGATTGGAAAAAAATCTACGCCGATTACGCTGCGTTCCGCAAGGACCAAAACTTGTGGTTCCGGTTTACTGAAATGCGTTTCGACCAGTTCATGCAATCTCAAAAGCTGTAATGCTTGTTACGGCACTCGATGGAGTGCTGTTCGCTTCTGTCAAAGGCCTCGCAATGCGAGGCCTTTTTTTTGCCTAATGCACGCGCATCCTGCCGTGTACTTGAGTGGTTGGCACCTCTGTGGGCGGTGCAGACTTTCAGCATGTTGGGCCCCCAGGGCATGGCTGGACTTGATTTGATGTTGGGGGAATCGTTGGGCTAAAGAAGCTGTGCGCTCGAGCCACTATCACACCAGAAGGGGGAGGTGCTGAATAAGTGGTCCGCCCATAAGGGGCATAAAAAAAGACCACTCCAGCTTTACGCCGGAATGGTCTTGTGGGGCTAACTCGTACGAGTGATGTGTCTACTTCTTACCGTCTTTCGCTGTAGCGTCCAGAAGTGCTTTCATGGGGTCTTCTTCGGCTGCCGCAGGGGCTGACGCATCAGGCTCAGCAGGTTTTTCAGCACCCTCCAACGTTGTCATGGGGTCCGCAGACTCCTCCGTGGTGGGCATTTGCAACTGTTCCATCACTTGATCGGCACTGAGTTTTTCTGTCTTTTCAATGCCGCCGGTCACGAGTGACGGGAACACGATGACGGCCACCACCATGATGATTTGCAGGCAGATGAATGCGATGGAGCCTTTGTAGATTTCCGACGTTTTAACGGCTGGAATGGTGGCACCCGTGACGCGGTCTCTGTAGTCGAACTTGGCCGCTACGCTGCGCAGGTAGAACAAGGCAAACCCAAAGGGTGGGGTGAGGAAGGAGGTTTGCAGGTTCATGGCAATGATGACCCCAAACCAAATCATCGCGTCATCTGGCGTCATGCCGGGGACCAAGCCAGGCAGAATTTTCTCTGCCACCGGGGCCAACAGCGGGATGACAATAAAGGCGATCTCGAAGAAGTCAATAAAGCAGCCCAAGATGAACACCAGCACGTTGACCACGACCAAGAAGCCCCAGGCTCCACCGGGCATACCGTCAAACAGGTGCTCCACCCAAATGTGACCGTCAGCGGCATTGAACGTGAAGCTAAATACCGTGGAGCCAATCAGGATGAACAGCAC
>JBIIYT010000216.1:0-4662 GCA_044346675.1 Rhodoferax sp.
GCCACAGTTTCGGATTGCTTGGCCTTGTCTGCAGCCTTGGAGATAGCTTGGTATTCCATCACTGTCGGGAAGATCTGCGCCGCCACGACACCGGCCATAGCCAGCAAAGACGCGACGATTACCAAACCAAGGAATGAAATACCACGTTGTTTAGATTTGCGTTGCAGTTTCATAAAGCTTCCTTTTCTACGGAGGTGCCAATCATGCCAAATTAATTAAAGGTGCCAATGCGCTTGAAGTCCCAGAAATGCATCCAGACAAAGAAGGCCTTGCCAACTATATTTTGCTCCGGCACAAACCCCCAATACCGGGAATCCGCAGAATCATCTCGATTGTCGCCCATCATGAAATAGTGGCCTGCTGGCACGGTGCACGTCACTCCTTCTATGACGTAAGTGCAGCCCTCACGGCCTTCAAATTCCGAGGGTTTAGCGATGAAAGCAGAGCTATCGCTGTAATTCAAGATCCGGTGTTTCACCCCGGACAAATCTTCCTCAAACATGGGATGCCGCTTCATGGTGCGCTCATCCAGATAGTCTGGCAACTGGGTAAGGGCTACCGGCATCCCATTGATGGTCAGACGTTTGTTCAAGTAGGCCACCGTATCTCCCGGCACGCCTATCACACGCTTGATGTAGTCAAGACTGGGCTGAGGCGGATAACGAAACACCATGACGTCGCCGCGCTGTGGTTTGTTGACTTCGATAATTTTGGTATTAATGACTGGCAAACGCACGCCATAGGTGAATTTATTCACCAAGATCAAGTCGCCCACCAAAAGGGTAGGAATCATCGAGCCTGAAGGAATTTTGAAGGGCTCAAACAAAAACGAACGCAGCAAAAATACGGTAATGATTACTGGGAACAAACCCGCCGTCCAATCCAGCCACCAAGGTTGCATGAGCAGGCGCACCTTGGCTTGGGCAATATCACCATCAACTTGCTGGATTCCTTTTTTTTCAAGCGTCGCACGCCGTGCGAGGTCGTTAGCCTCTAGCAACGCCGCGGCTTTTTGCCTTTGAGGCAAAAAGTAGAAACGCTCGGCCAACCAATACGCACCGGTGACCAGCGTTGCCAAGAACAAAAGCAATGCGAAATTACCTTCAACTTGGCCAAAGTACCAAGCCCCTGCATACAAACCAAATGCGGCTAAAACCGCTGCTGTGAAGGCTTGCATCAGTCTTGCACCTGCAAAATTGCCAAGAAGGCTTCTTGGGGCACCTCCACCGAACCGATTTGCTTCATACGTTTTTTGCCTTCTTTTTGCTTGTCTAAAAGTTTGCGCTTGCGTGAGATGTCGCCGCCATAGCATTTGGCGATCACGTTCTTGCGCAGGGCTTTGATTGTCTCACGCGCAATGATGTTGGCCCCGATGGCTGCCTGTATGGCAACGTCGTACATTTGGCGCGAAATGATTTCTCGCATTTTGGACACCACCGCCCGCCCACGGTACTGCGATTGCGAGCGATGCACGATGATAGACAGGGCATCAACCTTGTCACCGTTGAGCAAAATATCCACCTTCACCACGTCGGCTGCACGGTATTCCTTGAACTCGTAGTCCATAGACGCATAGCCCCGCGAGACCGACTTGAGCTTGTCAAAGAAGTCCAACACAATTTCCGCCAAGGGCATCTCGTAGGTGAGCATGACTTGGCGGCCGTGGTAGGCCATGTTCATTTGTACGCCACGCTTTTGGTTGGCCAGAGTCATGACTGAGCCCACGTACTCTTGGGGCATATACAGGTGCACAGTAACAATGGGCTCGCGAATTTCATCCAAGCGCCCTTGGTCCGGCATTTTGGAGGGGTTCTCCACCATACGTACCTCGCCATCCACTCCCACCACTTGGTACACCACGCTGGGCGCGGTGGTGATGAGGTCTTGGTCAAATTCCCGCTCTAGCCGCTCTTGCACAATTTCCATGTGCAGCAAGCCTAAAAAGCCGCAGCGAAAACCAAAGCCTAGCGCCTGTGACACTTCGGGCTCATAGTGCAGGGAGGCGTCATTGAGTTTGAGTTTTTCCAGACTATCCCTCAAGCCTTCGTATTGGTTAGCTTCGGTGGGATACAAACCAGCAAAGACTTGCGGTTGAATTTCCTTAAAACCCGGCAACGCTTCGGTAGCGGTAAACGCAGCGCCACCCGTGCCAGGCTTAATCAGGGTAATGGTGTCGCCCACCTTGGCAGCTTGTAACTCACGTATGCCAGCAATGATGTAGCCCACCTCTCCGGCTTCCAAGGCCGCACGGGGCTGATTGGCAGGGGTGAAAACGCCCAAGTTGTCTGCGTTGTAGGTCGCGCCCGTGGCCATCATCTTGATGCGTTCGCCTTTGGCCAGTCGGCCATCTACCACGCGCACCAGCATCACCACGCCAACGTAGCTGTCAAACCAGCTGTCAATAATCATGGCGCGCAAGGGGCCTGCCGGATTGCCCTTGGGCGGCGGGACTTGAGCCACTACCGCTTCCAAAATGTCTTCAATGCCCATGCCAGTCTTGGCAGAGCAGGGGATCGCATCCGTGGCATCGATACCAATCACATCTTCAATTTCTGCTTTGGCATTGTCTGGATCTGCATTGGGCAAATCCATCTTGTTGAGGATGGGCACCACAGTGACACCCAAGTCCAACGCGGTGTAGCAGTTAGCGACGGTTTGCGCTTCCACACCTTGGCTTGCATCCACCACCAAGAGCGCACCTTCACACGCACTCAACGAGCGACTCACTTCATACGAGAAGTCCACATGCCCTGGAGTGTCGATCAAATTGAGATTGTAAATTTTTCCATCCAGCGCTTTGTATTGCAGCGCAGCGGTCTGTGCCTTGATGGTTATCCCACGCTCTTTCTCGATGTCCATCGAGTCCAGCACCTGCGCCTCCATCTCACGCGCCTCTAAGCCGCCGCAGCGTTGAATCAACCGGTCTGCAAGTGTAGATTTACCATGATCAATGTGCGCAATGATCGAAAAATTTCTGATGTGATTCATCAACGAAGAGCTTTAAGTGGTTGAATTAAAAAGAGACGGGCAGAAAAAAGGGCGCGTCTGGTATCGACGCGCCCTAAACCAACAATCTTTGGCAACTGCGAAAGTTGGAACTTCATTGTAGGCAAAAAGCCGAGCGCGCGCAGGCTTAAAAATCGTGTTTTCATGTCGTTGCAAGTCAGCAACAGTAAACTTATGCACAGCTTATGAACAAATATTAGGGAGCGGCTCTGGACAAGGTGTGGGCGATCTGTGGATCAGCTGTGCGATACATCGGTCCATCCCATATGATGAATTCTGTAGCACGCCATATGCCCATAATGAGCTCCGCAAGTGCTCTATTCTAACCAGAACTCAAAATCCAATATGAAAGTTAGCGTCCACACACATTCACCAATCCTTCGACAAGCACAAATATATTTAAGTGCTTAGTTGTAAAAGAGCCTCGAAACCCTACTCCAGCATAGGGTTTCTAAAAACATTGATCCCTAACGCGTCGCTCGAATGAGAGTGAACTGTGCCCAGTCGCCCCGACGAAACAGCACATTGAGCGACTTGTTTTTCTCTTGCCTGGACACAACAGCCTCAAAGTCTTTGACAGAAGCCACTTCGGTATTGGCGATCGACAAAATAATGTCCCCTTCGCGCAGGCCCGCGCGTGCGGCGGCATCTACAGCCAACTCGACCCGCACTCCGCCTTTGATATTGAGTTCTTTCTTTTGAGCCTCTGACACCTCGCTAATCGCAAGACCCAAGGCTTGTACGGCGGAAGAGGCCTTGGGCTTCTCCTCTCGCCCTGATGTCTTCACTGCAACCTTATCCGGCTCTGTCTCTGCCACAGTGATATTCAACTCTTTAGTGCCCCCGCGACGAAATACCGTGATTTTGCTCTTGGAGCCAGGCTTGGTCGCACCCACGATACGCGGTAGGTCGTTGGCTTTCTCAATGACCTTGCCGTCAAACTTCAGCACGATATCGCCGGCCTCCACGCCGGCTTTCTCGGCCGGAGATCCAGGCTCTACCAAGCGCACAAAGGCTCCAACGGGCTTGCCCAAGCCAATCGATTCAGCAACCTCTTTGCTGACCGGCTCGATGTGAGCGCCAATACGGCCTCTAGACACGCGGCCTGTAGCACTTAGCTGATCGCTCACCCGAATGGCTTCATCCATAGGAATGGAGAATGAAATTCCCATGGAGCCACCAGAGCGCGAATAGATCTGGCTATTGATACCCACCACCTCACCGCGCATATTGATGAGTGGACCGCCAGAGTTGCCAGGATTAATGGCTACATCGGTTTGAATAAAGGGCAAATAGTCTCCCGTATCGCGCTGTTTGGCACTTACGATGCCGGCGGTAACCGAGTTTTCCAAACCAAAGGGCGAACCAATAGCGATCACCCATTCGCCCACGCGCAGGCGACTCACATCACCCACTTTGACCGCAGGCAGGCCGGTTGCATCAATCTTTACCAGAGCCACATCGCTGCGTTTGTCAGCACCCACTATCTTGGCTCTGAACTCACGTTTGTCGGTTAGCGTGACAACCACCTCGTCGGCGCCGTCGACCACATGGGCGTTGGTCATGATCAGCCCATCTGACGACAGGATGAAGCCAGAACCCACTCCCCTAGGCTGCTCTTCTTGTGAGGGTGGCCGATTTGGCCGGGGCGCCTGA
>JBIIYT010000217.1:0-4656 GCA_044346675.1 Rhodoferax sp.
GCGCGTGGGCGCAGAAGTGTCTGTGCCCCAAGCCCAGTTAGCCGCCAAGGTGTGCGCCATGCGGGCGCTGGCGCTGCTGCGCCAATCACTGGGCAGTTTGGACCAAGTGCACAAAATTTTGCGCATATCGGTATTTGTGCAGTCAGCACAAGACTTTACCCAGCAAAGCGAAGTGGCCGATGGCGCATCAGAAGTGCTCTACGCCGTGCTGGGCGATGCAGGCGTGCACACCCGCACCTCGGTGGGGGTGTACCAATTGCCCAAAAATGCATCGGTAGAACTAGACCTGATTGCAGTCGTGTGCCCCGAGCCTACTTAAACCGATGCCGGTAGCCCACGGTTAAAAAGTCTTCCCCATTGGCACCGTAGTTGTTCAGCCTATCGTAGATGGCGCAGCGGTGGTGCAGGCGCAAAAAAAACTCGTCCTGTTTGCTCTTAGCGCTGGAGAAAGCGGCTTCTATGAACAAGAAGTTCAGTGTGCGGCTGCCCTGCCCATCGGGGCCAAGCTCCAGCGGGCTCACGCTGGTGGTGTAGGAATACCCCAGGGGGGCGAAGCGCAAATCGGTACGCACAATGTGCCGCCACGGAAAGCCGCTCCAGCGCAGTGCGGGCGCAATGGCAAATTCTCCTAGGCTGGCAACGCCGGATTGGTAGCCAAGCATGGCATCTACTTCTATCGATACGGGCCAGTCGCTAGAGCGCCAAACTGTTTTAGAGCCGGTCAGCGCGATCATGTACTGGTCTATGTACTTAGCCCTTCCAGCCAACGCACCTGCGGGCTCTGCGTCATGGTACTGACCTACGTAGCCCCCAATGCTCCAGTTGGGTTCTTGCGCCCATGCATGCACGGGGAACGCCACGAGCGAGGCCAGCAGCGCAGTGCCGGCCCAACGTGAACGGGCAACCGTGTGCAGCCTATGCATAGAACCCTCCTTGATGCAAAAAAAAGGAAGATTTAGTTTAAGCCGCTGCAGCGCAAGCAGTGGAGTAGATCAAAAAATGGACTACTCGAAAAGTAGGGCCTTTCGTCAGGCGGCTTGCCCTTGCAACACCGCAGGAGCCACCACCCCCAAGCGGTTCACCCCACTCACCAGCGCCTTGACCGATGCCGTCACGATATTGGTGTCCATGCCCACGCCAAAACGCTCGGTACTGTTGCCCGCAGAGGTAAGCTCCAAAAACGCGCAGGCCTGTGCATCGCCAGCCTCGGCGCTGGCTTTGGTGGAGCGCTCTTCAAAGCTGCGCACCTGCACCTTGATACCTATGCTTTGCAACGCATGCACAGCGGCATCGATAGGGCCATTACCTTCGCCGCTGAGCAGCATGGGCTGGCCGTTCACCTCCACCGCCAGCCGTATGCCCTGCACATGCTGTTTGCCTTGCACGCCTGCGTGGTCAAACAGGTGGTGCTCCACATAGCGCAACTCAGCGCCCGGGGCATTGAGGTAGGTGGTGTCAAACAGGCTCCAAATGTCTTGCGCAGTCATCTCACCGCCGTGGGTATCGGTGTAGGTCTGCACCTCGCCCGAGAACTCCACCTGCAAGCGCCGTGGCATGACCACGCCAAACTCGGCTTCCATCAAATACGCCACACCGCCTTTGCCGCTTTGGCTGTTGACGCGAATGACGGAGTCATACGCGCGGCCCACGTCCGCCGGGTCTATAGGCAGGTAAGGCACATTCCACTGCGCGTGCGCTCCTGCTGCCTTTTGCGCGGCAAAGCCTTTTTTGATGGCATCCTGGTGGGAGCCACTGAACGCGGTGAAAACCAAGTCACCCACATACGGGTGGCGTGGGTGGATAGGCAATTGATTGCAGTGCTCCACAGTGCGGGCCACGGCATTGATGTCTGAAAAGTCCAAGCCCGGCGCAATGCCTTGGGTGTAGAGGTTCAAGGCCAGCGTGACCACATCCACATTGCCGGTGCGCTCGCCGTTGCCAAAGAGGCAACCCTCTACCCTGTCCGCACCAGCCATCAGGCCCAGCTCTGCGGCAGCGACTGCGGTGCCCCTGTCGTTGTGAGGGTGCAGGCTCAAGACCACGCTGTCACGCCGCGCCAAGTGGGTGTGCATCCACTCAATTTGGTCGGCATACACATTGGGCGTGGCCACCTCTACCGTGGCAGGCAGGTTGAGAATGACTTTGTTGCTGGGCGTAGCGCCCCATTCGGCGGTGACGGCGTCACACACCTCCAGCGCAAAGTCCAGCTCGGTGCTGGTAAACACTTCGGGGCTGTACTCCAACACCCACTCGGTTTGCGGCTGCTGCGCGGCCAATTCTTTGATGAGGCGCACGGACGAAACTGCCAGCTCTTTCACCTCGGAACGGCTCATGCCGAACACCACGTCACGAAACACCGGCGCAGTGGCGTTGTACACATGGACAATAGCGCGGCGTGCGCCTTGCAGCGACTCCATAGTGCGGCGAATCAAATGCTCGCGCGACTGGGTGAGTACCTCAATGGTCACATCGTCGGGGATGTGATTGCCTACTATCAAGGTGCGCACAAAGTCAAAGTCGGTTTGCGACGCGCTGGGGAAAGCCACCTCTATCTCTTTGAACCCCACCGCGCACAGCGTGCGAAACATGCGCATCTTGCGCTCGCCGTTCATAGGCTCAAAGAGCGATTGGTTGCCGTCGCGCAGGTCTGTGCTCATCCAGATGGGCGGCTGGGTAATGGTGCGGGCGGGCCATTGGCGTTCGGGCAAATTCACCGGGGGGAAAGCACGGTATTTGGTAGCGGGGTGGGTCAACATGAAAGCGCCTTTGTGTAAATAGTGTTAGCGCTATGGTATGTAAGAAGCTCGGCCAGCAAGTTGCGTTTTTACTCATTAAATAGAAATTATTGGAATTAAATTGCTTGTTAAATTTAAAGAAAGATATTTTTAGTCCATTTATCTCTTCTGTCCAGCGCTGGACAGTTCAACAGTTACCCGCACCACCATTCCTGTCAAATAAGCCCCATGCATCCTTGGTCCAAAAATTTTCAACACTGGTGGCGCAGTCGTCTTCCCGTAAGACATGCTGGCGCAGGCTCGGGCGCGGCGCGGCAAGGCCAGTCTATGAAGGTGGTGTTTCAGCCCGTCGTGGACTTTCACAGCGCAGCAGTCGTTGGCCACAAGGCTCTGATACGCGAGTCGATCAAAATATTGGAGCCTGCGTTTGACAGGCTATTGGCTGCGGCCCAAGCCCGGCATCGTGAGCAACAGTTCGAGCGCGGCTGCCTAGAGCTGGCCATCAGGCAATGGTGCCATGGAAAACCCAAAGGGCTCTTATTTGCCACCATGAGTGCCAACTCACTTTTACAGATGCATGCGTCAGAGGGAATTGACGCGCTGCTGAAGTTGCTGGAAAAACACCAGCTAAACCCCGAGCGCATGGGTCTCGAGATTACTGGCTACAGTCGCATTGGCGACACCAAAAGCCTGGCGGATTGCCTGCGCCCCCTTCGCACTCAGGGTATGGTAATTGCACTGGACGACTTTAAACCCTCAGACTCCAGCATGCGGGTTTGGGGCCAGTTGTTGCCCAGCATGGTAAAAATGGCCCCGCGCTGGACGCGCCATATTGAGCACAATCTAGACCATCAGAAAATAGTGCGTAGCTTGGTGCGAATGACCAACAAGCACAACGCGATGTTGGTGGCCAAGGCGGTAGAGACAGAGGCCGAATTTCGCACCCTTCACCAGCTGGGTGTGGGCTTAGGTCAAGGCTACTTTCTTGGCAGGCCTGCGCCGGAATTTGTACGCACCTTGAATGTGCGCGCCAGCACTGCTATGCGTGCTAGGCACGCCAAGCGTGAGCCCATGACGTTTACAACATATCCGACTGCTTTAAGTCATGGAGCAGTTCATCCATAGTGGGGTTCAGGTTGTTCATGTTTCTGGCACGCTGCTTTTGAGAAAACCGGTGCCACACCTCTTGCCCAGGAATCTCCAGCTTGCCGTAGGCAATTTTTATCCACCCACCGCTCTCCAGTTTTTGCAGCACCTCGGAAAACGTGGTGCGCGCCACCCCGCATAGTGCGGCCAGCGCGGTCTGGTTCAAAGGCACCTCTACCGTCGTGCTGCCATAGCCGATGGTGGGTGGACGCTCCGATTTGCACGACAACTCCTCCACAAACTGGGCTATGCCCATCACTACCCGCAAGTAAGGGTTGCCCAGCTTCATCAGCATCAGCATCTCTGTCGTCTTTTGGGCGCGCCAGGCCATGAGCTCTGCCGCGTACTTGGCGAAATAAGGCTCGCTCTCCAGCAGCTCCTGCACCAGTGCCGCAGGCACCGACAGCGCCTCGGTAGGCAGCAAACACACATAGTCCGCGTAACTCGGCTTTTTGCTAATAATGGATTGCTCGCCAAACCAGGAGTTTTCCCCATACAAACTAATGGGTAAGTAGGCCGCATGGCTTGTGGGCATGGACGCGGCCACAAAACCGCTGATGATCAGGTACCAGTTGTCAAACTGTGCCCCTTTGGCGCAAATCACTTGATTCACTTCAAAAGAATGAATCTTGGTCTTGGTCGAGAGCTCTTTGGCGCGCGCGTCTGACAGCCCCACGCGGCGCAACTGCTGAATGGGGTAAGTCTCAAAATAACTGGCGCTGGACATGCGGGCACTTTAACTCTTTTGGCCAGCCTGCTGAAATCCACACCCACC
>JBIIYT010000218.1:0-4638 GCA_044346675.1 Rhodoferax sp.
GGTCTCTTTTTTACTTCATGCAGGAAGCGTTCTTGAAATTCCGCTGTCACGAAGCGCTTTGCGAACTCTGTAAAGCAACTGAGCTGATCCATGGTGGCTAACGAGGTTGTATAAAAACCCGATTTTCAACAATGCTCTGCCCCACGTGCGCGCCGCTGTAAATTTCGGAGCTGAATTTCTTCGTCATCCGCGAAGTGTGCCGCATTTTCAGGCTCTGGTGCACTTGGTCGGTTTGTAGGGCCGCATTTTGCGGCCCTTACTCGCCCCAATCCCCTTAGCACCCCAATCCTGCCTTGGCCAGCTTCTCGATGTTGTGCACCAAACAGTACAGCGTCCACTGCGTGTTCACTTTAGATTGCGTGCGCAACGTAAATCGGTTGAGCTGCTTGTTGTGCCGGATGTTGGCAAACACCGGCTCCACGGTTGCCATGCGCTGGCTGTAAAGCTTTCTGCCCCGAGGGCTGTCGATGGCCTGCTTCATGCGCTCGGTGTACTGGTGGGGTGAGGCTTGGTTCTTGGCAAAGAAGGAGACCTGGCGCACCGGGGTGCGATCCGGGTAGCGCAGGCATTGGCTTCTCAATTGGCATGGCCCGCAGCCACCCAGCGTGCCGGTGAACTTGTGGCTCTGGCGTCCATGGGTCATGCAGTGGCTACCGTTGCTGTAGAGCTTTTGGCCTGCCGGGCAGATGCAGCTATTGGTGGCCTTGTCATGGATGAAGTCTTTGGGGCCAAAGAGTTTGGTGGCTTTGTCGGGGGCGCTCTTGTTGGCCAGTGGGTCGGGGTCCTGTTGGTATTTGGCCTGATTGGCAAAGCGCTCATCACGTTTGCGCATCATGTTGTCAGCTACCAGTGCCGGTATACCTTGGTCATGCAGGCCTTGCAGATTGGCCTCGCTGTGGTAGCCCGCATCTGCCGTGATAAGGGTGTTGGGCTTGCGTAGCGCATCGGTCATCTGTACCGTAGGCAACAAGGTGCTTTGCTCGGAGCCCGAGCCATGTGCCACGGCGGCCACGATCACCTGATGGGTGCTGTCTACCGCAGCCACTGCGGTGTAGCCTTGGATGACGCCTTTGGAGGTGGCCATCTTGGCGCTGTCGTTATCGGTAACATTGCTCTTGAGGATGCGCCCCTTGGCGCCTTTGCGTTCGCTGTGGGTTGCTAGGAAGTCGCGTACCCGCTTGGCCTCGTTTTGCAGGTACTCCATGCGTCGGGTGTTTAGCCCCACGTCATCTTCATCGGTGGGGGCACTGTCACGGTTTTGGTGGGTGGCCAGCATCTTCTTTACAGCGCGCTCCATGCGGGACGCCTCATGGGCCAGCTCGGCGAAGCTGCCGCTGCGCTCTTTGCTGGCGTTGCTGGATAGCTTGACGCCGTCAATGGCAAACATATGCTTGCCAATGAGGCCTTGGGCGTCGCAGGTGAGTAGTACTTGGGTGAACAGGGCTTGTATTTGCGGGGCCAACTCGCGCACAAACTTGGCTATGGTGGTGAACTGTGGTGCGCTGTCCCCCGACAGGGCCATGAACAGGACGTTCTCACGGCATACGCGTTCGATGCTGCGGCTTGAGATTAGCCCGCGGCTGTAGGCCAGCAACACAATCTTGAGCAGTAATGCTGGGTCATAGGCAGGAGCGCCCGTTGCGTCGTTGTTGTAGCGCGCGTGCAGGGCTGACAAGTCGAGTTCGTGGTCTACCAGGTAGTCCAGTGCGTACTCAAAGCTGCCGGGCTGTATTTGTGCATCCAGCACAACGGGGATGAACTTGGGATTGCGGTCTATAACTTTGTAGCGGGCCATGGTGACTTCCTGATTTGCGATGTGCAAAGACATGCAATTCACGGGCCAACTTGGCGGTTAAGGGGGACTAAAAATACAGCCTCAACGTTGGAGGCCACTGGCGTGCAGAGCTGCCTGTGCGCCTAATCGCCTTTGACCAGCCTGATTTCCTTCGGATGGTTTGAACGCGGATTTTTCAGGCGGAGTTGCCTCTTGCCAGGATCTGCAAAGTCGACAACGAACTCTTCTGCCGGACCCGGGGTAGTGCCGGGTTCATCGACGAGCACCAACTTGCCCTTCGATAAGTGCCATTTTTTTGCGAACTTAGACGACTTGTAATCCTTAATCGCACTACCGTCGGCATTGATGATGAGAGACTTGACCCCTCTAAGCTCGTGATTTTCAGTGGAGTTTTCAACCGTCCAGCTCCCCACTAACTCGCTCGGAGTAGCTGCTTGAATGCCAAGAGGCATGACAGTAAAGGCGAATGCTGCGATGCTTGCGACGCCGATCTGTAAATGGTTTCTTCTCGAAGATTTCACGAATTCTCCCAGTGTTGGTTTGCTGAAAGGGTAACGTATCGCATACGTTGAACACAGGCGGTGCTTAAATGTGACGTCCAACGTATGCGTTATGTCGCAGCTCTACTTCTGCCAAACAGAAAGCCAACACCTGCCAAAAGTGCCGCAGGTAGCAGGCAGAGCAAGAGCAATGCCGTATAGTCAATTCGGACCGTAGGGGTAAGTCTTCCGTCACGCACTTTCCACTTGATAGATTTGGCCTTCGACTCCACCACGCTGCATAGTGTTGGGCCATCCTTTCGAGAGGCCGTCTCAATGTCGAGGCCTGTTGCTTTGTCTTTCCACCCAACGACTGGCCAATACATGTCCGGGCCGAGTCCGTGCAACCGCTCCTCGATTGAACGAACGAGAGGCACATATAAAACTGGGCACTCTCTCTCTAAAACAGCTTCGATAGCAGGTGCTTGCGCGAAAGAGATTGCCGTGAGAAGTGGGATCAGAACAAGCCACCCTGCTGCGATGGAAAGGAAGCTTAGGGATGCAATCTTCGAAGGGCTCACGGCTTCTCCCCGCAATCTAACGCCGAGGTAAGCGGCGTCCGTTTGTCCGCCCGGTTAGGCAGCGGCGCGAAGGCAGGGTATAGCATGCTCCGACCTATTTTGAGATTGCCTGCCAGGCAGTGACAAGGAACGGAGTTAGAAGTACGACAACAAGGATGCCGCAGTTGAACCAACCGGACTCAAACTTGGCTCGCTTAAATCCACCCATCTGAAAGTACGTGAGAGCCAGTGCGAAAGCGACGTACGGGCTCATGAGGGCAAAGAACGAGGGGACCTGAAGCAAGTTGGGAGCCTTTGAGGCGATAGCCCAAACCAACAGGTAGGCGAGGCTGCCGAAAAGGACGATCTGTCCTTCTCTGCGGTCAATGAAGATAGTTTTGATGTAGTTGATCATCGTGCTCTCTGACTTCCAGTTTCTTGCCTGACGAATGAGTGGTTGCTTGAAATGCGAGGTCTAACGCAATGCATACCGCAAGACCTCCAGGATACTCTGGGCGCTGGGGTATAAGCTGGACATGGATTCCTTCTAAGACTGACTTTCCACCTTGATCGCGCAATTCTAGACCTCTACCCGCCTGTCCCCGCAGGATACAAATCCAATCGCCTGTGCCTGTCGCGGCTAAATGGGCGCCTCGCCCAATTGCACGACAATCCCCACCAGAGAACTATTATCAAAACTCCATGACGACCACCGCCCCTGACGAAACTGCAAACGCTCCGCAGACCCCAGCTGCCGCCCCTGCCGCTCGCGTGCCCGCCAGCCGCGCAGCCCAGCCTGTGTTGGAAAAGCTGTTCGAGCTGTACCCGCATCTCTTTGGGGCCGAGTTTTGGCCGCTCAAGCTGGGCATTTTTCAAGAGCTGTTGGCGCTGCACCCTAATGAGTTTGATCGCGCTTCGCTCAAGCTGGCTGTGGGGGTGCACACGCGCTCTACCCGCTATTTGCAGTGCGTAGCGGCAGGCAAGCCCCGGCACGACTTGCAGGGCGTGGCCGTGGGGCCAGTGGCGCCAGAGCATGTGTACCTGTCTATCGTAGAGCTGTACCGCCGCCGCCAAGCCCGCACGCAAGAAGACTTGCGTCCCAAATTGCGCAGGCAATTGGCCGCCGCGCTAGAGGCATCAAACCTGAGTAACGCAGACTACTTGGCGCTGGTGCAAACCCACGAGCGCCAAGCTGACGAGGCCCTGCAAGCCGTGTTGCAAGACGTATTGGCAGACCGGGCCAGCCGCTTTGCCAAGCAGGCGGCGCTGCTGCAGGCTTTTGATGCCAGCGGCAAGACGCCCGAAGAATTTGCCGATATGTACGGGCTGGCCGTGGCCGAGGTCGCCAAGATGCTGGCTTCACGTGATATTTAAAAAGTGATGTTTGCGCTGGCCTAGACCCGACTGGCAATGGCGGCCTGGTTCGATTGCTTTGATAAGGACTGGCATCCGCCTGTTTCACTTGTAGCGGCCTGTCCGTGTGAGTCTGACAACTTGCTGACACCGTAGTTGCGTGGCAAGTGGCGGAGAGCTTACCATTTGGCTCAACCAGTCAGTACATGTGTGGACTACATACTGAGTTAACGGGCTGGCAGAAATTCGCATAACCGGGTGATCCTCGGTTGTGCGGGTTGATTTTGAAAACGCATTCCCACAAGGAAACAGCGATGATTAAACGTCACTTGGGCGGTACTGCCGTCATTTTTGCATTTCTATTGGCCCACTGCGCACAAGCGCAAGACTTCAAGGGCAACATCTACATAGGTCAAATTTCTCCACTCAGTGGCCCTGCGGCGTCTATTGG
>JBIIYT010000219.1:0-4634 GCA_044346675.1 Rhodoferax sp.
CCGACTTTTTGTCCGGTTTGGCTTTCGATGTTTTCAAGCCCAAAGTAATTCACCGGCCCGGTATATTGCTGTGGATCAATGCTGTCTGATACGCGCTGCACGATATTGGACAGCTTGTCTTTCTGGCTTGATTTTGAGGCGTCTTCCAGAATGCGCTTGAAGCGTTGAAGCGCTCGCTCAATATTAGCCTTTGCCGCATCTACAGCCTGATCGACCCCCTCGCATTCGGAAACGATTTGTTGTTGGATATCGAGTGTGGGAAGGCCAAGCATCAAATCATTTAAGCGTTCGACTGATAAGCCGGGCTGCGCAACACCCGTCGCATGCTGGTTCAAATTGAGTGAAATGAGCTTGTAATGAAGCCATTTCTTGTTGACGTTCCGATTCGTGTTCACGACTATTGCATGTTCCGTTGCGTGGAATTTTCCCCTTGCAAAAAATACGTTACCGCAAAGAGCCCCTTGTCGACCAATCAAGGAGTATTCACCTTCATGCGTGAACGAATCGACATAGCCACGCAGACCATTACCGCCGTAACACGGAAACAACCTCTGAGCAAACTCGCTTTGTATAGCATCCGCCGGAACAAATTTCCCCGCCCTTAGTTCGCCTAAACTTGACAAACGAACTAGTGGCCATTGGCTATTTATCGCCGCCGCTTTCTTCTTATTCGTTAACGACACCACAGCATCAAACTCTACCCTCCCAAATTCCAATAAATCGGTCAGCGGGGCCTGCGTCACATAGGCTTGTAACTCCGTTGGAATTTGCAGCGCCTCACCCGCAAAAGCCTTCCGAATGACGTGGCTGATCTTGCTGGCGTTGCTGCGGTCTTGGGGGTCAAACAGCGGGGTGGCAATGTCGCGCACCGATTCGCCGCCCAAGTAGCGTATGCCTTCTTGACCTTTGGCTCCGCTCCATTCGTAGCCCAAAAATTGCTGCTGGGCTTTGTTGTCGCTGGGGCCTTTGACCAACAACACAGGCGTGGGGTTGTGCGCAGCCAACAGGTAATAAAACAGTTTGTTTTGCTCGCGCTCGCGGCAAAACTGCGTAAAGCGCTGGGTCAGTTCGGTTTGCTGGCTCTGTGGGCTTTGTTTTTGGAAGTCTTTGCTGGCAATGCGCTTTTTGGTGTCGGTGGCATCGTCAAAAGCGCGGCGGTAGTCTTTGAAGATGTCGCTGGCCAATAATTCGGTGCTGGGCTGGCCTTGCAGCAAAGTAGCGTAGTGCTCAATAGCCACACCCATATGGGCGCAGTACTGGCGCACGGTGTCTAGGTCTTGGTATTCACCGCCGCCACTTTGGGCCTCTGCCGCCCAGTCTTCAAAATAGTCTTGCACGCGGTTGGCCAAGTGCTCTGCCGCCTCGGGGCGCTGGCTTTTGCGGCGCATGAAAAGCACCACCGTGTTGGTGCCGGTTTTGCCAAAGGTGTTGCCGCCCAGTTCGGTGATGGCCACAAAGTCAAAGTATTTCAGCAGGATTTGCCGTGTGGCAATGTGCATGCTGTCGGTGTTGCTGAGGATGGAACTGGGCACGATCACGCCCATCACAGCACCGGGCTTTAAGAGTTGCTGCGCCCGCTCCAAAAAGAAGCACTGCACGTTTTTATTGCCCAGGTCATTAGCGTTGGCCAGCAGGGTGTAACGCGCGCGTTCTTCTTCGGGCACGGTTTGCAAAAAGTCTTCTACCGCAAACGGAGGGTTGGCCACCAAAATGTCGTGGCCCGCCTCGGCAATGTCGGGGTGGCGCACCAAGGCATCGGCATCCAAGATGTGGATTTCATTGAAGCCGTACATAAAGGCCGAGACTTTGGCCACTTTGGCAAGGCGGTCTTCTTTTTCAATGCCGTAAATGCCTTCAAACCACTTGCCGGTATGGGCCTGCTGCTTATGTGCGAGCAACAGTGCGGGCAACTGCGCGGCGTATTCGGTCAAGAAATGGCCCGAGCCGCAGGCATAGTCAATGGCTTTGAGGGGTTCGCTGGTGTTCGCAATGAGCTGCTCCAGCGGCAGGATGCTCACAATGAACTTGCAAATGGGCACGGGCGTGAAAAACTGGCCTTCGCTTTGTTTGATGCCGTTGTCCAGAAAGTACTCAAACATGTCGCCCAAAAATTGGTTTTGGCTGCTTCCGGTAAGGCGGTAGCCCTGCCACATCTGGATGATTTCGATCAGGATTTTGGCGTTTTTGTCAAAGTAGGTTTGGTTAAAGACTTTGATGAATTCAAAGTCCATGCCCTTGTAAAACTTGAGTTCGCGAAACAGCCGCTTGATTTCGTCTTTGACGGCGTTGCGTTTTTTCTTGACGGGCCAGAAGGCTTGGTCAATGTCGGCGTTGCTGACATACACAATGTCTTGGTCCAAAAAGCGCTGCATGCCAGTTTTGTACAAGGCTTGCAGGCGGTCTACTAGGTCGTAGTAGTTGTCGTAGGCAATGCCCTTCCAATAGAAGCGCAGATCGTCGGGGTGTTCCATTTCGTCCACGATTTTGCAGACAAATAAGTTGACCAAGACCTCGAACGCGTTTTCGCGGCGTGACACATTGTGTTTGCGCAAGATGGTGCGAAAGTGGTGGTACTTGCCTTTGATGTCAGAAGCAATCAAGGGGCGGGTGTCGTCGGCAAAGGTGTATTTGCTTTTGCCGATTTGGTAGGGCTGGATGTTGTCTTCAAAAATGCCGACTTCGGTGAACTCTTGCCGGTAAGTGTCTTTCCAAGCCTTGAAGCGCTCTCTGGCATTGGTGGCATCTTTAAAAGACTGCGCTTGGGGTTGGTCGAGCAAAATCTGCGGATTGTCTTTGACGCTGACAATGCGCTGACTGCTTATGACTTGGCCCGTTTTGGCATCAAATTCGCTAGCGTAGAGGCAAATGAATTGCGTGGCTTTTTCTTGCTCCACATAGCTAATGAGTTGCGCACCGTCTTCAAGCGTGTCTTTCCAGGCTTTTTCAAATTCACTCCCTGCGGTTTTGCATTCGATGATGAGTAAGGCTGCGCCTTGTTGATCGCGCACCAAAATGTCGGCCCTGCCACTTTTGCCACCGTGCCCTAACTTCCATTCGGGTTCTAGCTCAATATGTTCGGGCTTGTAGCCCTTTTGTAGCAAGCGGTGGACACATTCAAAAACAACCGCGTTTTCAGATGATGCGAAGTTGCAGGTATCAGCACGGTTCACCTTAAAGCCATGGGCCTGCGGGTAGTCGATGCGTTGATTGGTGAAGTCAATCTGAATAGATTCGCCTTGGTTGCCATACGTTTTGCGCAAGACATCGCGCACTTCATTGCTTTCTACCGCAAACCCTAGATGCAGGGCGAAGGCGCGGAAATTTTGTGAATCAATCATGTTTGCTTTATGCAGATGTTGCGTCTTTTCGTTGCTTTGCTTGCAGCTTCTTAACCGCTTTTTGCAGCGCCTCAAAATTCAACCAGCCGGGCTCGTGTTCTCCAAACATTTGCAGAGCGATGCCATGCTCTGGGTGCGACTTGTCGTACCAGACGCTGGCCCAATACTCGGCACCGGGTGGGCCGCCACAGTCCTCAGGGGGGCAAGCCTGCTGGGCTTTGAGCAGGCGCGGCAACGCCACATCAGTCTCCACCACTGCACTGAGGTTAATCAGGTGTTCCCAATCGTCCCCAAAGTCATACAAATACAGTAACTTGTCCTTGGGCGCACGCATTACATCTTGAAGCGTGAACCGCGCTTCGTTATTAGCTGGCTCGCCCCAGCTATCCGCGTTGACGGGTTCATAACGTCGGTTGGCTGCTACGCGGTAGTAGCGTTCGTTTTTCAACGGCTGTGCAAATCCGTGCAGATGTGCATTCTCCCAGCCCATCGCAGCCTGAATTACCTTGTGCAGTTTGGCAAGTGACATGGCCGGATCGACCAGCACCACGCGATAAATGGCGGGCTTGAAATCGCGCAATTCAATGCGCAGTTGGTACGCGGTGGTCATACATCAATCTCCACTGAATCCCCATGCAACTCCATCAGCTCACGCCGGGCTGCAGCCTCGCCCTTGCCCATGAGTTTGGTAATGAGCGCTTCCGTATTCACAAAATCAATAGCGCCCAGCGTCACAGGTAGCAGGCGGCGCGTGTCAGGGTTGAGCGTGGTGTCCCACAACTGCTCGGCATTCATCTCGCCCAAGCCTTTGAAGCGGCTGATGCTCCAGGCACCTTCGCGCACCCCCTCTTTGCGCAGCTTGTCCAAAATGGCGGTGAGTTCGCCTTCGTCCAATGCGTAAGCCTTGCTGGCGGGCTTTTTGCCGCGGGCAGGCGCATCCACACGGAATAGCGGCGGGCGGGCCACAAACACATGGCCCGCTTCAATCAGCTTGGGAAAGTGACGGAAAAACAGCGTGAGCAAGAGCACCTGAATGTGGGAGCCGTCCACGTCCGCATCGCTCAGAATGCAGACCTTGCCGTAGCGCAGGTTGCTCAAGTCGGGCGTGTCGTTGGGCCCGTGCGGGTCCACACCAATAGCCACCGAAATGTCGTGAATTTCAGTATTGGCAAAAAGGCGATCGCGGTCTACTTCCCAAGTATTGAGCACTTTGCCGCGCAGGGGCAGAATAGCCTGGTTTTCTTTGTCGCGGCCCATCTTGGCGCTGCCACCGGCCGAGTCGCCCTCTACCAAGAA
>JBIIYT010000220.1:0-4632 GCA_044346675.1 Rhodoferax sp.
CGCTTGGGTGGCCGCGTCAAAGTCTTGCCACAGCGGGTTGCTACGTGCCACATGGCCCACCAAGGTGCCAAAGGGCGAACCATCCGCACGCAAGTGCAAAGGAATATGGTTAGCCACCAGCCCCTGCGCCGTGAGCGTGACCAAGGTGGCCAAGGCGTGCTGCTGCATCAAGCCGTGCAGCACCTCTAGACGGGTTTCTTCGAAGTGTTTGGGGGTGTACATGGTGGGGCAAACGTTTAGCCACGCGCGGCTACGGCACCTTAACTCCAACAGGCACTTTGGCCCACTGGGCCTTGCGAAGTACGTTGGCGGGCGCGCTGATTAGCACATCATCTGTCACATCCAGGCTTAGGGTCTCCACAAGAGATTGGGGAGTTACCGTCAGAGCACCGTAGCGCATGAACGCATCGAGCTTCTTAACTTGGGCACCGTCGATCGCAAACATTACCGAGCGATAGCGCAGATCCCCGATCTGTCGGCACGCACGGGACAGGCGCAAGGCTTCGACATCTATCTCAGCCACTGTAGCTCGGGAATCGCAATCATCCAGAACAATGCTCAGTTCAGTGAGCTTATGAGTCAGGTTTTGTGAATTTTTAGCAACTTGACCTTGAACTTTATTTTTCAAAATCAGTGTTTTTATTGTAGTGGGCAACACGAGTTTGAATCCATCGCGCCCGCCATAGCGACTGCCGTTTGCTACACCCAAGGTAATGTGCAGAGTCCTTCCTTCTGCTCGCATTTGCAATTGCATAGTTACTTTGTCGTAGCCCGCGATAGCATAGGCCTGATCATGGTATTGGCTGTCAATGGACCGCTCATCCGAAACATTAGGCATGTCAATGCTCACGGTGGTAAGTTGCCCGGCATCAATGCGCTCGGTAACATTGCGCTCTTTTTCCAAGATACGGCGCTGTGCGGTGAAACGAATATCGAGCACCACATTGCATGCAATGTAAAGGCCCACTGCAGCCACCAAAACCCACGGCCCTTTGCGGGCAAGCATATTGCGAGGCGCCATCAATTCACCTCACGTTCCTGCAGATTCACATACACTGCCCACCACAGCAGAACAGGCACGCCCGGTAGCACCAGGAGTGCCAAGATCCGCTCCCAAACGGCAAACTGCATACCGCGCTCGCCGCTGTCCATCCAATAGGTGGCAAAACGCACAGGGTTCAAATCCAATACAGCTGGCGCGCCAAGTACCAGCAGCAACAGCACAAATGCTACCAGTGCAGTTTTAAGTGCAGACGCCTTTTTGAAATACACCTTGCAGGCTACACAAAAGGCTTGTAAGCCGCAAACCAACAGGGCCGTAAAAAGTTCGACCTTTAGGAACTGCTTCACAGCTGCTGCATCCACCACCCGATCGCCGTAGCGGAGAAATGGAATGTAAAAATGAAAATTGGGCGCGGAGTTGTAGCTGTTTTTAGCGACCTCTGGCACATACAAGGCTTGCGCTAGCGTGACCGCTGGAAGGTGTAGCAAAACATACAACACCATATAAGCCAGCGGAAAAAGTACGCCCACCCAAACAAAGGCCATGAGCCACTTCTCAAAAATGGAAGCTGGACGCATTAAGGTAAGCAAGGCCGCACCTGAAGAGCTCAAGTTATCGAAATAACGTGCAGCGAAAATCGTGGCGGTAATGAAAAGCCCGGTAGTAAACCACGCCACCTGCGACTCAAATCTAAATGCTTCATACTGGTGGTTGCTTGCGGCCCCGACGAAACACAACACCATCACGATGGCGTCCACAATGGCTACCACTGCAGCGAACCAGCCATAAGTGCGGTGGTTTTCAGCCCAATGCGAACGCAACAGCCGGCCAAAACGAGTGAAATCAAAGAACTGGTTCATGGGCTGACTCCTGCAAGGTTTTAGTTGCAGCCACTGCTGCCAATACGGCTTGCTTGTTCACACTCAGCGCCTTGTACAACAACTCCAGTTGCACAGTATGTTCCGCACTAGTTACCGCATCGGTTTGAGCGGTCACATAGGCCCAATGCTGGCCAATGGGCTCTACGTACACATGCTCTCCCGACTGAGGCGCGGTGTCTGTCACACCCATGCGTAAACTCCTATGCAAAGTAGCCATGTCGGCCGAGAGTTCAAGCCTACCGTTATCCACAAACAGCACATGGTGCATGAGGCTCTCCAGATCGTGCGCTTGGTGGGTACTGATGATGACAATGCGCTGACGTTGTTCTGCACGGCCCAAGATGGCTTTGAACTGGCTGCGCCCCATAATGTCGAGTCCATTGGTAGGCTCATCCATCAACAGCACCGGGGTATGGGTCGCCAATGCAAAGGCCAAGACAGCTTTTTTCTTTTGTCCCAAGCTCATGGCATCAAACCCCGTTGCCATGTCTAGCGCGAAGATGCTTGCATAGTGCTCAAAGTCGACCTGGGAAAAGCGCGGGTAAAACGGTGCATGCGTGTGCATGAGGGTGCTCAAACTGATGTTGGGCAGGTGAAACTCTTCAGGCAACACATAAACCTGCTCCAAAAACGCAGGCAGGCGTTGCGCAGGGTTGTAGCCAAGCACGCGCACCTCGCCCTGCACGGAAAAAAGCAAGCCCGATAAAATTTTCAGCAAGGTGGACTTACCACTGCCGTTGCGCCCAAACAGACCATACACGCCGGGCTGAGTGAGCGACAGCGCAAAGCCATCATAGATGCGCTTGCGCCCGTACTGAAAATGCAGATTGGAGACGGTGATCATGGAGCTGCTTAGTGCCTAAAGTGTCGCACTCCGCTAAACACCATCGCCACACCACGCTCATTTGCCGCAGCAATCACCTCGTCGTCGCGCACCGAGCCGCCGGGTTGGATAACGCAGGTAGCGCCTGCGTCCACCACCACGTCCAGCCCGTCGCGGAAGGGGAAGAACGCATCGCTGGCCACGGCTGTGCCTTGGAGTGACAGACCTGCGTGCTCGGCCTTGATGCTGGCAATGCGGGCCGAGTCTAGGCGGCTCATTTGGCCTGCGCCCACGCCCATGGTCATGCCGCCTGCGCAGAACACGATGGCGTTGCTCTTGACGTACTTGGCCACCTTCCAGGCAAACAGCAGATCTTGCAATTGCTCTGGCATCGGCTGCTTGGCGGTGACCACTTTGAGGTCGGCCAGGGCCAGCTCGTGGTTGTCTGCGGTTTGCAGCAGAATGCCGGAGCCAATGCGCTTCATGTCCACCGCGTTGCGGCCTTGCTCCCATGCAGTTTTGCCATTTGGCTTGGGCAGGTCGATTTGCAGAATGCGCACATTCACCTTGCTCTTGAACACAGCAAGCGCTTCGGGGGTGAAGCTGGGGGCCATGAGAACCTCCACAAACTGCTTCGAAATTTGTAGCGCTCCTCGCTCGTCCAACTCGGAGTTCAGGGCAATAATGCCGCCGAACGCGCTGGTGGGGTCGGTCTTGAAGGCTTTGCTATAGGCCTCTAGCGCGTCTGCACCCACAGCCACACCGCAGGGGTTGGCGTGCTTGACGATGACGCACGCTGGCGTGTTGAAGCTCTTCACACATTCCCACGCTGCGTCGGCATCGGCAATGTTGTTGTAGCTCAGCTCTTTGCCTTGCAACTGCTTGGCAGTGACCAGCGAGCCGGGCGCGGGATACAGGTCGCGGTACAGCGCGGCTTGCTGGTGCGAGTTTTCACCATAGCGCAGGTCTTGCACTTTGATGAAGCGGCCATTGCTTTGACCGGGGAACAAGTCCAGCGCGGGGGCTTTGTCACCGGCAGGAACAGCGTCGCCAATTTGAATGGCAGACAAATAGTCGCTAATCGCGCCATCGTATTGGCTGATGCGGTTGAACGCGGCAACGGACAACGCCAGCTTGGTCTTGTCTGACACTTTGCCTGCGGCTTTGAGCTCGGCAATCACTGTGGCGTATTGCGATGCGTCGGTCAACACGGCCACGTCTTTCCAGTTTTTGGCTGCGCTACGCACCATGGCGGGGCCACCAATGTCGATGTTCTCGATGGCGTCTTCCAGCGTGCAACCGGCTTTGGCCACGGTGGCTTCAAAGGGGTAGAGGTTGACCACCAGCAGGTCGATGGTGTTGATGGCGTGCTCTTGGAGCGCGGCCATGTGGGCGGGCACATCGCGGCGAGCCAGCAGGCCGCCGTGCACGCGGGGGTGCAGGGTTTTGACACGGCCATCCAGCATTTCAGGAAAACCCGTCATCTCGGCCACTTCGGTCACGGGCAGGCCTTTGTCGGCCAGCAGTTTGGCGGTGCCGCCAGTAGACAGCAGTTTGATGCCTTGGGCGTGCAGGGCCTGGGCGAGTTCGATGATGCCGGTCTTGTCAGAGACGGAGAGGAGTGCAGTTTGAGGGGTGTTCATAAACAACTCGTAAAAAAGAAAAAGGGTTTGTGCGATGCATGCTCGGGCTGCTCAAGACAGCCGAGCCTTCAGGCAATGATCTGGTGCTCCAACAACTTTTTGCGCAGCGTATTGCGATTCAGGCCCAACCACTGCGCAGCGCGAGACTGGTTATTGTCGGCATGCTCCATCACCACTTCCAGCAGTGGGCGCTCTACGGCACGCACCAGCATGTCGTGCATGCCATCGGGGTCTACGTCTTTGAGGTTTTCAAAATACTCTTGCAGGCAAGCGCGCACGCAC
>JBIIYT010000221.1:0-4603 GCA_044346675.1 Rhodoferax sp.
TGGGCTCGTCCGCCAAGAGCACTTGGGGCTTGAGCAGCACCGCCCGCGTCAGCGCCACACGCTGGGCCTGCCCACCTGAGAGCTGTTCAGGTTTACGCCCTGCCAAGTCTTGCACCCCCAGCGCCTGCAGTGCGACGGCTATGCGCGCGTCGTCTTGCGCCACACCAGCAGCCCACTGCGCCATGGCCAGGTTGTCCTGCACCGAAAGTGCTGCGCTTAGGTGCAATTTTTGTGGCAAAAAGCCAATGGTCTTTGCACGCCAAGCGTCAGAAGCTATAGTTTTAAGAGCGCCTATCGACTGCCCCGCGACGTTGAGCGTGCCCGCAGTGGGCCGCACCAGCGCGGCCACCAAAGCCAACCAAGTGGACTTGCCGCAACCCGACGGGCCGCCAAGCAGCAGCACAGCGCCCTGCGGAACATCAACATCAGGAAACGTCAGCGTAGGCCCTTGCGGGTAGGCATAGCTCAGGCTTGTGGCGCAGATCATGGTGTGGCACCCGTCGCGCAATCCACACACACGCCGCGCACGGCAAAGTCCATGCTCACACCTTTGTAGCCTAGGGCTTGCAGCGCGTGCAAGGCGGTCTGCGCTGCACGCTCTAGGTCTTGCGCATTGGCGCTGAGTGCCCCGCTTAAGGGGCTGTCGCGGTGGCAGCTATTGCATTCAAAGTGCGGCATGGCATGCACGCTGGCGGGCATGGCCTGATAGCGGCGCACGCGCTGACTGTCTACCCGGCACAACAACAAGCCCACTTGGGTGAGGCGGTCAATCAGGCGGTACAGAGTGACCCGGTCTAGGGGCTCCTCGGCCTC
Source organism: Rhodoferax sp. (assembly GCA_044346675.1). GTDB lineage: Bacteria > Pseudomonadota > Gammaproteobacteria > Burkholderiales > Burkholderiaceae_C > Allorhodoferax. Next base: position 814 of record JBIIYT010000221.1, read on the forward strand.
ACCACTCAAAGCCGCTTGCAATTGCGTATGGGTGTAGCTGGTATCGGGGTGGGCCAGCAGCCAGCCAAGCACTTTGCGCGAGGCGGCAGTGCGTCGCAAGCCATGCGCCGAAAGCAATACATCAATTGGATGGGCAGTGGATTGGGTAGCGGCCATTGAAATATCTCAATAATGAAACTAAGTTGCGTTAAAATAAGCGCAATCAAGTTGCATTATCGCCAAAAATCCAAGCGCAACAGTGCATTTTTTGTAAAGACCCTCCCGCACATGCAGCCCTCCCAAACTCGCCAACACTCACCACGCAGCGTATTGGCCTGGCCCGCGTGGATGCGGGTACTCGCAGTCGTACCCGTGCTGGTTTTACTCTGGTGTGCCGTGCTGTGGGCCAGCGCGGAGCTCATTCCTTTATGAGCGAAGTTTTGGCAGATGCAGCCCGCACAGCGCCCGCCATTGCACTGCACAACCTGACTGTCAGCTACCGCCAACATCCGGCGCTGCACCACATCAGCGGCCAGTTTGCGCCGGGCTCGCTCACGGCAGTGATCGGCCCCAATGGGTCGGGCAAAAGCACCTTGCTCAAAAGCATTGCGGGGCTGTTGCCTGTGGCGCATCGCAGCACCCCACACAGCCCGCCTAACTGCGCGCTGCAAATCACTCCGCCGCACACGCACATGGCCTACTTGCCACAGCAAAGTGAGCTAGACCGCAGCTTCCCCATGACCGTACACGACTGCGTGCTGCTGGGCCTGTGGAGCCAGAGCGGCGCATGGGGAACCACCACCCCTACTATGTTGGCCTGTGTGCACACTGCTTTGCAAGCCGTGGGGCTACAAGGTTTTGAGCGCCGCCCAGTGGGCACACTCTCTAGCGGCCAGCTGCAGCGGGTACTCTTTGCGCGCCTGATGGTGCAAGACGCACCGCTTATTTTGCTGGACGAGCCTTTTAGCGCAGTAGACAGCAAGACCGCTGCTGCGCTGCTGGCACTGGTGCTGCAATGGCACGCCCAAGGCCGCACAGTGGTGGCCGTGCTGCATGACGAAGCCCAGGTACGCGCCCACTTTCCACACACGCTGCTACTCGCACGCGAGTGCATTGCGTGGGGCGCCACAGCACAGGTACTAACAGATGCCAACCTAGAGCGCGCCCGCGCTATGGCCGAGGCGTGGGACGAAACCGCAGCCATCTGCGACATCGACGGCACCCTCAATGGGCAAGATTTCGACACCTTGCTGGCCCAACGCCTAGCTAGCACCGCGCCAGGCTAAACCATGCACGCACTGTTTACCCCTGTGTGGGACGCCCTCTTCTCTCCATTCGCCGAATTTGCCTTTATGCGCCGTGCGCTGGTGGCCACGCTGGCCTTGGCCCTCAGTGCCGCACCGCTGGGCGTGTTTTTAACCCTGCGGCGCATGAGCCTGCTGGGCGACGCGCTCAGCCATGCCGTGCTGCCCGGCGTGGCCATTGGCTTTATGGTGAGCGGCCTGTCCCTTACCAGCATGGCGCTGGGCGGCGTGGTTGCGGGCATGCTGGTCGCAGGGTTTGCGGGTGCGGTCAGCAGATTTACCACACTCAAAGAAGATGCCAGCTTGGCCGCCATTTACCTAGTGGCTCTGGCTTTGGGCGTAACACTCATCGCCGGGCACGGGACGCAGCTTGATTTGCTGCACATATTGTTTGGCAGCGCACTGGGCGTAGACCACGCGGGCCTGCTGCTGGTGGCCAGCGTAGCCACTGCCAGCCTCCTGCTGCTGGCGCTGATGTACCGCGGCTTGGTGCTGGAAACCTTTGACCCCATTTTCATAAGCACCCAGCACCGCAACCGCGGCACTGGCCTGCGAGCGTGCATGCCACCTTGGGTGTGGCACCAAGGCTTTTTAATTCTGGTGGTGGTGAACTTGGTGGCGGGGTTTCAAACCCTGGGCACCCTGATGGCGGTGGGCCTCATGATGCTGCCCGCCGTGAGCGCGCGCCTGTGGCACGACACACTGCCCGCGCAACTGCTCAACGCCAGCGCCCAAGCCGCCCTGGCTGGTGTGGCAGGGCTGCTGCTGTCGTACCACTTCGACACACCTTCTGGCCCCACCATCATTGGCTGCGCGGGGGCGCTGTACTTTGTGTCGCTGCTCATTGCCCCCGGCGGCTGGCTGCCCAGACTGTGGCCTCGGCGGCACCGAGTGGCTTGATGGCCGGTGCAACTACTTCTTTAACCTTCTTTGATTCAACGGACAACACCATGACACATCTGGACACTTTCGCACTCAGCGCCGTCCCTCGCCGCTTTCTGCTGGCCAGCGCCACCGCTTTTGCATTGATGGGAGGCCATGCACAAGCCGCCGACAAGCTGCCAGTGACGGCCAGCTTCAGCATCCTGGGCGACTTGGTGCGCGTGGTGGGTGGCGAGCGGGTAACAGTGACCACCCTCGTGGGACCCAACGAGGACGCCCATGTGTTTGAAGCCAAGCCTGGCGACGCCAAAACGCTGCTGGCCTCCAAGCTGGTGGTAACCAACGGCTTGGGCTTTGAGCCCTGGGCGGGCAAGCTCATCAAATCGGCCGGCTACAAGGGCGATACGGTGGTGGCCGCCAAGGGTGTGAAAGCCAAGCACACAGAAAAAGAGAAAGGCCAACACGGCCATGCCCATGACGACGCCGACCCGCATGCCTGGCAAAACCCGAACAATGTGGTCCTGTATGTGCGCAACATTGCCGCGGGCCTGAGCAAGGTGGACAGCGCCGGTGCCAGCACCTACCAAGCGAACGCCGAGGCCTATGTCAAAGAGTTGCAAACGCTAGACGCTTGGGCCAAAGAGCAATTCGCAGCGATACCCAAAGACAAACGCAAGGTCATCACTTCGCACGATGCCTTTGGCTACTTTGCAGCGCAGTACGACATCACCTTCCTTGCACCCCAAGGCATAAATACACATACCGAGCCTAGCGCCAAGCAGGTAGCCCAGTTAATAAAACAAATGCAGCGCGAAAGAATACGCGCCGTGTTTGTAGAGAACATGAGCAGCCCCAAGCTCATAGCCCAGCTCAGCAAAGACGCAGGCGCCACCGTGGGTGCAAGCCTGTATGCCGATGCCCTGTCCAGCGCTGACAAGCCGGGGGCTACCTACTTGCAAATGATTCGCCACAACGTGACCCAGTTGGTAGCGGGTATGAAATTGAACTAACAGGAGTAGCAAATGAAAGATACACGCTTACCGGTGACCGTGCTTTCCGGTTTTCTGGGCGCAGGCAAAACCACACTGCTTAACCACATCTTGGCCAACCGCGAAGGGCTGCGCGTAGCAGTCATCGTGAACGACATGAGTGATGTCAATATTGATGCATCGTTGGTCAGCAAGACAGCCGAAAACGCGGGGGCAGCGCTCTCGCGCACCGAAGAAAAAATGGTGGAGATGAGCAACGGCTGCATCTGCTGCACGCTGCGCGAAGACCTGCTGCTAGAGGTGCGCAAACTCGCCGCCGAGGGCCGCTTTGACTACCTGCTGATCGAGTCCACCGGCATTGGTGAGCCCATGCCGGTAGCGGCCACTTTCGACTTTGAAGACGAAAACGGCGACTCGCTCAACGACGTGGCCAAAATCGACACGATGGTCACGGTAGTGGACGCGCTGAACCTGCTGCGCGACTACAGCAGCAAAGACCTGCTGGCCCAGCGGGGTGAGACGGCGGGAGAAGACGATAACCGCAGCTTGGCCACGCTGTTGATGGAGCAAATCGAGTTTGCCGACGTGGGGGTGGTCAACAAAATTGACTTGGTGGACTTGACGTTGCGCGGGGAA
>JBIIYT010000276.1:0-3951 GCA_044346675.1 Rhodoferax sp.
GCAGCACAATAGACCACGCCACATAAATCCACACCAACAAAATAGGCACGGTGGCAAACGCCCCATACACCACCGAATAAGTAGGCACCTTGCTCAGGTACATAACCAAGATTTTCTTGGCAAGCTCCATGCCCGCGGCTACAAACAGCCCGCCCATCCACGCATGGCCCCAGCGCACATAGGTATTGGGCACAAAGCGAAACATGGCCGCCATGCCTGCGGCCACCACCAAAAACTGCAAGCAGTTGAGCAGCAAAGCCACGCCACCCGGCATGCCCCCCACCACCCCTTTAGATGCAGAAACCGCATACGAGGTAAGGCTCAAACTCGCGCCCAGCAGCAATGGCCCCAAGGTAACGGCCGACCAATAAATGAGCACCCGCTGCGCGAAGGGGCGCGGCGTGCGTACGCGCCAAATGCTGTTAAGCGTGCGGTCAATAGTAAAAAACAGTGCCAGCGCAGTCACCAGCAGCACGCCCACACCGGCGGTGCCCAGTTTGCTTGCTTTGCCTGCAAATTGGGTGAGGTAGCCCAGCACTTGGCGGGCAATGCTGTCGGGCACCAAGCTGTCTACCAGCCACTTTTGCAGCACGTCTTGAAACTTGGCAAACATGGGGAATGCGCTAAACAGCGCCAGCGCCACGGTAAGAAAGGGCACCAAAGCAATGGTGGTGGTAAAGGTAAGGCTGCTGGCGGTAAGGCCCAGGCGGTCTTCGCGAAAGCGTTCGCGCAGGGTGTACAGGGCGTCTAGCCAGGGCAAGCGGGCTACGTCTTGCAGCCAAAGTTGGAAGCGTTCTAAATGTTGCATGCCGCTATGATGCCACTGGTATGCACACACCCTCTGAAAAAACGCCCTCAGTCTCCCCTATTAGCTCCCCCACTACCCCACTCACCCCCACAGTAAACCTGACGCGCTACCTAGCCGTGGGCAGCCTTTTGGGGCTGATTGTGCTGGGCATTGCGTGGGAGATGTGGATTGCGCCCCTGCGCCCGGGCGGCTCGTCGCTGGTGCTGAAAGTGCTGCCGCTTTTCATTCCACTGGCCGGGCTGCTCAAAAACCGCATGTACACCTACCGCTGGGTGAGCCTCATGGTGTGGCTCTACTTTACCGAAGGCGTGGTGCGCGCCTACAGCGACCGCCCGCCCAGCAGCTACTGCGCGGTGGTGGAGGTGCTGCTGTGCCTGAGCCTGTTTGCAGCCTGCGCGCTGCATGTGCGCGTGCGCCTGCGCGATGCCAAAACCGCTGCACTTGTAGGAACCCCATGAACGCCCATCTCGACCTGTTGCAAGAGCTGCGCGGCGCAGTAGGCGCTGCCCATGTACTCACCACCGGAGACTTAAGCGCCTGGGAGCAAGACTGGCGCAAACGCGAGCATGGCAAAGCCTTGGCCGTGGTGCGCCCCGCCACCACCGAAGAAGTAGCGCTTGTGGTGAAAGCCTGCGCTGCGGCGGGCGTGAGCATCGTGCCCCAAGGCGGCAACACCGGCATGGTGGTGGGTTCCACGCCCGATACCAGCGGCACCCAAGTGGTGCTAAGCCTGCAGCGTATGAACCGCGTGCGCACAATAGACGGGGCCAACCTGACCGTGACCGTAGAAGCCGGTTGCATCTTGCAAACCCTTCAAGAAGCGTGCGAACAAGCAGGCTACCTTTTCCCCTTGAGCATGGCTTCTGAAGGCAGTTGCACTATTGGGGGCAACCTGGGCACCAATGCCGGTGGCACGCAGGTGGTGCGCTATGGCAACACGCGAGAACTGTGCCTAGGGCTGGAAGTGGTGAGCGCGCAAGGCGAGGTGTGGGACGGACTAACCGGCCTGCGCAAAGACAACACCGGCTACGACCTGCGCCACTTGTTCATTGGCTCCGAGGGCACGCTGGGCGTGATTACCGCCGCCACCATGCGCCTGTACCCCCTGCCCAAAGTGCAACTCACCGCCTTTGCCGCGGTGCCGTCTTTGCAAGCGGCGGTAGACCTGCTGGGCTTGGCCCACCGCCACCTGAGCGCGGGCTTGACTGGCTTTGAGGTGATGGGCCGCTTTGCACTGAGCTTGGTGGTGAAGCACTTTCCGCAGCAACGCGTGCCGTTTTTTGATGACGCGTCTTACCCCTACTGCGTGGTGTTAGAAAACTCAGACCTCGAGTCCGAAGCCCACGCCCGCACCCAGTTTGAGCAGCTGCTAGAGGCCGCTATGGAGCAAGGTTGCGTGGCTGATGCCGTAGTGGCCGAGAGCGTGGCCCAGGCCCGCGCGCTGTGGCACATTCGCGAAAGCATTCCGCTCGCGCAGGCGCAAGAGGGGCTCAACATCAAACACGATATTTCTATAGCGGTGTCTAGCATTCCCGCGTTTGTGCAAGAGACGGATGCGCTGCTTGAGCAAGCCTTCCCCGGTGTGCGCTTGGTCAACTACGGACACTTGGGCGACGGCAACCTGCACTACAACGTGCAAGCGCCGCAGGGGGAAGATGCCGAAGCGTTTTTAGTGAACGAAGAAGCTGCTATCAACGAATTGGTGTACGACGTGGTAGCCCGCTTCAATGGCTCTATTTCTGCCGAGCACGGCATAGGCAGCCTTAAACGTGAAAAGCTAGCGCACTACAAATCACCCGTGGCGCTGGGCATGATGCGCGCTATCAAGGGCGCGCTAGACCCACGCAACACCATGAACCCGGCGCGGGTTTTGGCAGCACGCTAACTCATTTACCCGCTTTTCTTTGGCTCAGTTCCGCCTCCAGCTTGGCTAGGAGCGGATCAATATTCTTACCCACTGAAATCTGTGGGTTAGAAAATCCATCTGCCTTTTTACCCTCTATCTCCCTTTGTTGGATGATGGGTACGGCCGCCTTGAACGCCTTTTCAAAGGAACGGGTGCTGCGCAGTTGCTCGTCAAACACCGCACGGCCAAAGTAGGTAAGTTCTGACTTGCGACCGCAGCCGTACGAGGTGTGGGTCGCGTCAGCGGCGCTCATTACCAATGTGTCGTCAGCAGCCAGGGGCTCAATCCAACCGCCCGAATAGCATGCAGATATGGCGATGACCCGATTGCGAATGCCCGCTGTGTCTAACATGGCTCTTAACATGTCTGGCGTGAGATCTTGAACCTCTAGCGGCCAATGCGAACTGGCGAGTTTGAAATCAGACCCGCCGTGTGAGGTTAAATAAATGACCAGCACATCTTCTTGGGCATTCATTTTGCTGGCTATGGCCCGCACGGCCTCAGCCAAGTTTTTATGGGTTGCCCATGGGGTGCTAGCGGTCATAGACGGGTGATTGACGAGTTGCACCACGCGGCCTGCAGCGTCAAACCGGTCCTGCAAGACCTTGCTCACCATGGTGCTTTCGCGCACAAACACCGATTGGGAATACGGTGCATACACAATGCCGTAGACATTGATACGATCTGGTGTACGGGGCAATATGGCTTGGATAGAGGCGGCTAAAAGCGCCTGCTGGGTTTCAAACACTTCTTGGCTCAGGGTGAGGGATTCAGCCTTCACACTTTCCTGCGCCTCCTCAGCGGCATAGTCAGCTTGCCAAGGGCGATAGCCCATTTGCCAGGTGGCTAACCCTTGTATCAGCAGCACGCATAACACCACCAAAACCTGAGCGACTCGAGAACTGGTGACCGCTGTGGTGATGCGAAGCACGGAGATAAGCAACCACACCCAAAACAAAATGAAGATTGCCCACGCACCCCAAGCGCCACTAGACCACCACAGTGGCAACAAGTCCCTTGCCGCCAAAGCCGCCAAGGCTATGCCCAGAATGCTCATAGGCAGCGCGGCAACCGTGAGCAGCGCAAGCCATGCAGACAATGCAGACGGGTGCGCTCCCAACTGGTGACCGCGTGCCAGCGACGCCCACACAAAGAACGACAAAAAAGCGGTGGCAGCAAACGGGTACAACCATCCAAACAGTTCAAACACAGCCGGGCCCGGCACCTCTAGTCGGGC
>JBIIYT010000222.1:0-4556 GCA_044346675.1 Rhodoferax sp.
CAGTGGCCAGCACGTCTGCGACACCCGTGGCAGACAGTTCGATTTTTGCCGAGGGCGAGCCGTTGCCGCCTGCAAAACCGGCGGCGGTTGGTGGGTGCACGACAGCGCTCGCCGGTTCGGTGTGGGAGGGTAGCGCAGTCTGGAATGATGGCGTCATGGTCTATGCCTATCGCGGTAGGATTTACAGCAATGGTCGCTGGGTGCAAGATGGAGCATTAATCTCTTTCGATACCAACAATCACTACGCTGACTATTCTGGAACGGCGACCCTCACGAGCATGACGGGATCGATGAAGAACGTTACGGGGCACAGCGGAACGTGGCGTTTGAAGCGCGATTGCAGCTAACGCCGGAGTGTGCATGCAGGCTTTAGCCCGGAACTTGCAAATCATCCAGATAGTCGCGCCGAATGTTCACCGTGCTTTGCACCCCCAGCGCTTTGAAATGCTCGGCCAACCACTCTTGGGCGCTGGCACGGCCCAAGTCGCGTAGGGTGTAAATGAGGCTGGCCTTGGTGGAGGATTTGCTAGACGCAGTAAAGGCCTCTAGTGCCTCGCCACCGTCAATACGGTGCAGCAGCAGGTCTTTGTAGTGCGCAGGGTCTAGTTTGCCCTCGGCCAGCAGGCGCTTCACAAAATCGATAGCACGCATTTCCGCCACCAAGCCAGCGTTGAAGGTGACCTCGTTCATGCGGTCCATAATTTCGGCGCTGGTGGTGGGCACTTTGTCGCGTTGGATGGGGTTGATCTGCACCAGCAAAATATCGCGCCCCGTGCAGTGGTAAATGACCGGGTGCAGTGCGGGGTTGCCAGAAAAGCCACCATCCCAGTAATGCTGACCTTCAATTTCTACCGCCCTGAACGCCATAGGCAAGCAGGCCGATGCCATCACCGCTTTTGCGGTGAGACGCTTGCCAAAAAACACCTCGGCCTTGCCCGTAGACACCCGAGTGGCCACTACAAAGACCTTGGGCGTTTTGAGGGCCGCTAGGCGTTCAAAGTCCACTTGCTTGTTCAAAAAGTCGAGCAAGGGATTGATGTCAAAAGGGTTGCTTTGGTAGGGCGAGACGGCACTGCTCCAAAACCCTTCTATGGCCTTGGCCCATACGGCGGTGGGTGTGTTTTGCATGGCATTGTTGCCAAACAGCAAATCAAAAGGGGCCTTTTGCGCCTCGGTGAGTGCCCCCATGTTCACAATGCCGTTCCAAAAGTCGGCTAGCGATTGGCGCGCTGTTTCGCGTGGGTCCAGCTTAGGTTTGCCCAAGGCTTGGGCAAAGCCATCGGCCAAGGCCACTGCGTTCATCGCCCCCGCGCTGGTGCCGCTGATGCCGTTAAACGCGATGCGCCCGTCCTCCAAGACCGCGTCTAGCACGCCCCAGGTAAATGCACCGTGGGAGCCGCCCCCTTGCAGGGCTAGGTTGATACTGCGTGGGCGCGCGCTGGAGCGCCGTTCTGTGGAAGGTGTGGCAGAAGTGTTCATGGCCTTAAGGGTATCATTTACGCTCCATCTCACCACAAGGAGCACGCCATGGGACTTATGAGTTTTATCAAGAAACAGTTCATAGACATACTGCAGTGGACCGAAGAGTCCGACGGCACCCTGGCCTGGCGCTTCCCCATGGAGGAGATGGAGATTCAAAACGGCGCATCGCTCACGGTGCGCGAATCGCAAATGGCCGTGTTTGTCAACGAAGGCAAGGTCGCCGACGTGTTTGGCCCCGGCACCTACAAGCTCACCACCCAAACGCTGCCGGTGCTGACCTACCTAAAGAACTGGGACAAGCTGTTTGAGTCGCCCTTTAAAAGCGATGTGTACTTCTTCAGCACCCGCCAGCAGATAGACCAAAAGTGGGGCACGCCGCAGCCCATCACCATTCGCGATAAAGACTTTGGCGCAGTGCGCCTGCGCGCCTTTGGCAACTACGCGTTTCGCATAGCCGACCCCAAGCTCTTTCACACCGAAATATCGGGCACTCGCGACAGCTACGGCGTGGCTGACCTGGACGGCCAACTGCGCGGCCTGGTGTTGCAAAACATCAGCAACGCTATTGCCAGCAGCGGCATTCCGTTTTTGGATTTGGCGTCTAACCAGCTGGCGTTTGCGCAGGCACTGGTCACACAACTTGCGCCGGAGTTTGCCAAGATTGGCGTGAAGCTGGAAGCCATGACGGTGCAAAACGTCTCGCTGCCCGAAGAGTTGCAAAAAATACTGGACCAAAAAATTGGCATGGGCATGGTGGGCAACGACATGGCCAAGTTCATGCAGTACCAAACGGCGCAGGCCATCCCTAAGTTTGCCGAAGGCGGCGGTGGGGCTGGCGGCGGCAGTGGTATTGCGGGCGATGCAATGGGCCTAGGTGCTGGCGTGGCGCTGGGGCAGGTGTTGGCGCAAAACTTGGCTGCGGGTTTGCAGGGTGGTGCGTCTGGTGCCGCAGCTGCAGCCGCGCAGGCTGTGGGTGTGAAGCCGGAAGAGGTGATGGCTACCCTGGAGAAGTTGGGGGACTTGAAGGCTAAGGGCATCCTGACTGCGGAAGAGTTTGATGCTAAGAAGGCGGAGTTGTTGAAGAAGCTGGTTTAGGGGTTGGCTGGGGGGCGGAGTCTGGGCGGCAGCGGGTTTTGCTACGTGTCCCCCGCCCTGCGGGCTCCTCCTTTACCTTCGCAAAACACACTGCCACCCAGACTCCTCTTGCCTCGCCTTAGCTCGCTTCGCCTCGCTTAAATTTCCTTGGACTCCGCAAACACTAATACCCAACGCAGCTATCGGGCACCCTGCCCAGGGTGCGGTGCGCCGGTGGAGTTTCGCAGTGCGCAGAGCACGCACGCGGTGTGCGGCTACTGCCAAAGCACGGTGGCGCGCAATGGCGAGGTGCTGTCGCGCATCGGCAAAATGGCCGAGCTGTTTGACGACCACAGCCCGCTGCAACTGCAGGCCTCTGGCACTTGGAACGGCAAGGCTTTTACGCTGGTGGGGCGTTTGCAATACAAGTCTGCGGAGGGCAGTTGGACCGAGTGGCATGCGCTGCTGCTGGAAGGCACTACGGCCTACCTGAGTGAAGACAACGGCGCGTATGTGTTTACTACCAGTACGCCGGTGCAGCGCGATATGCCTGCGGCCGAGCGTTTTCGGGTGGGTGCTACTACGGCCATCAATGGCGTCTCGTTTTCCGTAGCCTCCAACACGCAAGTGGCGCTGATATCGGCGCAGGGCGAGTTGCCGCGTTTGCCTGCCCTGGGGGCCAGCTTTGCTATGGTGGAGTTGCGCAACGCGCAGGGTGAAGTGCTGAGTGTGGACTACAGCACCCAGCCACCTACGGTGAGCATGGGCAAGTCGGTGCTTTTGGATGACCTCAAGCTTTCCGGCCTGCGCGACGCGTCAGTGAAAGACGAGAAGGGCCGCCAGTTCAGCTGCCCTAACTGCGGCGCGGCGCTCAGCCTGCAGCTGGCCACCAGCAAGAGCCTGACCTGTGGTTCGTGCAATAGCATCATCGATGTGTCGCAAGGCATTGGCGGTGAACTCAAGCACGCCATTCAACACGAGCCAGTGCAGCCGCTCATTCCCTTGGGTAGCAGCGGCATGCTGCAAGGCGTGCAGTGGCAGGTGGTCGGCTTTCAACACCGCATGGGTTATGAGCCTAGCGACCCCGACGAGCATTTTGGTTGGGAAGAGTATTTGCTCTACAACGCCAAGCGTGGCTTTGTCTTCTTAGTAGACGCTACCGACGGCTGGAGCCTGGTGCGCCCCGCCACCGGTGCGCCCGTGGTCGGTAGCAATGGCCAAAACGCCACCTATCTGGGCACGCGTTACCAGCTCAAAGAGAGCTACACCGCCGAAACCAACTACGTGGTGGGCGAGTTTTATTGGCAGGTGAGCCGTGGCCAAAAAACCAGCAACCGGGATTACGCCAGCGGCAAAAGCATTTTGAGCATGGAGCAGTCCCCCACTGAGCTCACCTGGTCGGTAGGCGGGAAGATCGACAGCAGCTTGGTGGTGAAAGCCTTCAAGCTGGAAGCCAAGCAAGACCTGCTCAAGCGTAGCGACGCAGGGCCGGTGAGCAGTGCGCAAGGCATGAACCTATCCACCATTGCGTTGGTGGTGCTCATCATTGTGGTCATTGTTATTTTGGAGACCCGCTGCTCGCAATGCGACCCCAATGTAGAAAACTGCTCTACATCGAGCAGCGGCAGCGGCTACCGTACTTGGGGCGGCTCATACGGCGGGTATTCCGGTGGCGGGGGCCACAAGTAGTTCAATTTTTTCAAGGAGATGACCATGGGAATCGAATGGATGAAATCAGGGGCCATTTTGGGCTCTATCGTGTTTGCGCTGATAGGGGTGCTTATTTTTTGGCTTAGCTTTGTGGTGCTAGACAAGCTCACCCCCTACAAGCTGTGGGAAGAACTGGTGGAGAAACAAAACCAAGCCTTGGCCATTGTGGTGGCGGCGATGGCCTTGGGCATTTGCATCATTGTGGCGGCGGCTATCCATTGAAAACGGAGCCCGTCGGAACACCCAGCACACCCGGGCCGCGCCCCATGGAGGTGGCGCTGCTCGCATCT
>JBIIYT010000223.1:0-4554 GCA_044346675.1 Rhodoferax sp.
GTCCAGGACCAAGCCGACCGCTTCCGTGTTCAAACCAATGGTGTTGGGCACGCGGCCAATGGAGACGATGAGTTTGTCCACGTCCAGTGTTTGGGCTTCACCCTTGGCGTTGGTGTACGCCACCGACACGCCCTTTTTACCGTTCTTGATTTCACCGACTTTCACGCCGAGTTCAATCTTCAGCCCCTGCTTAATAAAGGCCTTGAACGCTTCTTTAGCCACACCTTCGTCCACGGCACCCAAGAATGTGGGCAGGCCTTCGAGGATGGTAACTTCTGCGCCCAAGCGCTTCCACACCGAGCCCATTTCTAGGCCAATCACACCTGAGCCAATCAGGCCCAGCTTCTTAGGAACCGCGCCAATGTTCAAGGCGCCGTCGTTGGACAAGACATTGACTTCATCGAAAGGAGTGCCGGGCAAAGCACGGGCATTGGAGCCGGTAGCAATGATGATTTGCTTGCCAGTGAGGATCTCGTCGGCAGCGCCAGCCACCTTGATTTCATAAGCACCTTCGGCGGCTTTCACAAAAGAGCCACGTCCATGAAAAAACGCGATTTTATTTTTCTTGAACAAGTACAAGATACCGTCGTTGTTTTGCTTGACCACGGTGTTCTTGCGGCCAATCATTTTGGCCACATCCATGCTTACACCTTTGACCTCAATGCCGTGCTCGGCAAAGTGGTGATTTGCGTGGTTGAAGTGCTCAGACGATTGCAGCAAAGCCTTGGAGGGAATGCAGCCTACGTTGGTGCAGGTACCGCCAGGAGCTGGACCACCAGCTGCGTTTTTCCACTCATCAATACAGGCCACGTTAAAGCCCAATTGGGCTGCACGAATGGCTGCCACATAGCCACCGGGGCCACCACCAATGACGATGACGTCGAATTGTTTACTCATATGTTTCTCTTCAATTTATGTAAATTGCTTTTGCATAGCAATCACGGTTCATTTCACGGATATCGCAACTCAGCTGAACAGGAAAACCGACTCCACCAAGTAACGCAGCCTTCATTGCCGCCACGATCGCTTGTGACAATTGCGCACGAACAGCGTCGGTACGCCCTGCTAGTAGCTCCAAGGAGGCATGGACAAAGCCCTCTGGCTGCTGGCTAGTTCCAATACGAAACTCGGCTCGCTCTACAGCCCGACTTTTAACGTCGGGTCCATCGAAAACACCAGACACCAGAAGTGCTTCATGCGCCTTCAGCAACAACTCCGCAGACACACCTTTCGATGCGACACTGGTACTTATCTCTATCGTCAAATGCGGCATGATCTAAATCACTTCGAGGCGCCTGAGGCAATCACACCAAGTCCACTTGGCTCATACCGAGAATGGACTTGGAGCCAATGCCATTTAGATATCAAACAGCAAGCGGGCTGGATCTTCCAGTGCTTCCTTCATCGCCACCAAGCCCAGCACGGCTTCGCGGCCGTCGATGATGCGGTGGTCGTATGACATAGCAAAGTAGTTCATGGGGCGCACCACCACGTGGCCGTTTTCCACCATGGCACGGTCTTTGGTCGCGTGCACGCCCAAAATAGCGCTTTGAGGAGGGTTGATGATGGGGGTAGACATCATGGAGCCGAAGGTCCCGCCGTTGGAGATGGAGAAGGTCCCGCCGGTCATTTCCTCAATACCCAGCTTGCCATCTTTGGCCTTTTGACCGAATTCGGCAATCTTCTTTTCGATATCGGCAAAGCTCATCTGGTCAGCATTGCGCAAAATCGGTACCACCAAACCACGGGGCGAGCCCACGGCAATACCAATGTCAAAGTAGCCGTGGTACACGATATCGTTGCCGTCCACCGACGCGTTCAACACGGGGAACTTCTTCAATGCATGCACCGCCGCCTTGACGAAGAAGCTCATGAAACCGAGTTTGACGCCATGTTCTTTCTCGAAACGCTCTTGCATACGCTTGCGCATCTCCATGACCGGGGCCATGTTGATTTCGTTGAACGTGGTCAAAATCGCGTTGGTGCTTTGGGATTGCAGCAAGCGCTCGGCAACACGGGCACGCAAGCGGCTCATGGGCACGCGCTGCTCAGGGCGTTCACCCAAATTCACAGAAGGTGCGGCCACTTGCGGCAAGGCTTTGGTGGGAACGCCTGTGGGGATAGCCGCTGCGGCTGGTGCTTTAGGCGCAGACAAGGCACCCAAAACATCGCCCTTAGTCACGCGGCCATCTTTGCCCGAACCGGCTACAGACGATGCGGCCATATTGTTGTCGGCCAAGAGCTTGGCTGCAGCAGGCATAGCCACACCTGCCTTAGAGTTGCCAGCGGGCGCAGTGCTAGCTGCGGGCGCTGCTGCTACGGGAGCGGGCGCAGCGGCTGGAGCTGCGGCGGGTGCCACCGCACCGGCCTTGCCTTCGGTATCAATACGGGCAATGAGCTGCTCGGCCAACACGGTAGCGCCGTCAGCCACCACCAACTCGACCAACACACCGGACGCAGGCGCTGGCACTTCCAGCACCACTTTGTCCGTCTCAACTTCAATCAGTGTCTCGTCCACGGTGACCGCGTCGCCCACTTTTTTCTTCCACTGCAACATAGTTGCCTCGGCCACAGATTCAGAGAGCTGGGGCACTTTTACTTCAACGATTGCCATACATTTCTTTCCGTAATTTTTAAAAGTCTGGATGCGTACCAACCCTTACTTGGTCAGTACAAAGCCTTTGAGTTTGCCGAACGCCCCTTCAACCAAAGCCTTTTGCTGCTCTTGGTGCAGATGGGAATAGCCCACCGCAGGCGAGGCAGAGGCTGCACGCCCTGAGTAGCCCAGTTTTTGGCCTTCGGTCATGTTCTCATGCAAATAGTGCTGCACAAAGAACCAAGCGCCTTGGTTTTGCGGCTCGTCTTGGCACCACACGAGTTCGGTGACGTTGGGATACTTCTTGAGCTCAGTAGAAAACGCCTTGTGTGGGAAGGGATACAACTGCTCCAAACGCACGATGGCCACATCGTCCGCGCCACTTTCAGTGCGCTTCTTGACCAAGTCGTAATACACCTTGCCCGAGCAAGCGATCACGCGCTTGACTTTGGCAGCTTTCAACTCTTGCTGCTCGGGGATGACGGTTTGGAAGCCCCCCTTGATGAATTCGGACAAAGGCGACGTCGCGTCTTTATTACGCAACAAGCTCTTGGGCGTGAAAATGATCAAAGGCTTGCGCAAGTTGCGCACCATTTGGCGGCGCAACAAGTGGAAGATTTGGCTGGCCGTGGTAGGCTGGCACACCTGCATATTGGCGTCCGCCGCCAGCTGCATGAACCGCTCTAGACGCGCAGAAGAGTGCTCAGGGCCTTGGCCTTCGTAGCCGTGCGGCAGCATCATGGTCAAACCATTGACACGGCCCCACTTCACTTCGCCAGAGGCGATGAACTGGTCGATCACCACCTGGGCACCGTTGGCGAAGTCGCCAAACTGGGCTTCCCAAATCACCAAGGTGTTGGGGTCGTTTGAGGCGTAGCCGTATTCAAACGCCAACACGGCTTCTTCGGACAAGATGGAGTCGATCACCACAAACGGAGCCTGGTTGTCAGACACGTTTTGCAATGGCACGTAGGTGCCGGTGTCCCACTTCTCGCGGTTTTGGTCATGAATGACCGCGTGGCGGTGGGTAAAGGTGCCGCGGCCGCAGTCTTCACCGGACAAGCGCACGGGGTAGCCACTGGCCACCAAGGAGGCAAACGCCATGTGTTCACCCATGCCCCAGTCCACATTCACCTCGCCACGGCCCATGGCGGCGCGGTCTTCGTAGACCTTTTTCACCAAGGAGTGAGGCGTCACGGTGGAGGGCAAAGTGGTGATGCGCTCCGACAAGCGTTTCCACTCGGTCAAGGGCAAAGCGGTGTCGGCAGCGTCGGTCCACTTTTTGCCCAAGAAGGGGGACCAATCCACGGCGTACTTGCTCTTGAAGTTGGTCAACACGGGGTCTACGGTGTGCTTGCCCGCATCCATGGCTGTGCGATAGGCTTTGAACATGTCATCGCCCAAGGTAGCGCCCAAGCCTTGTGCAGACAGCTTGTCTGCGTACAGCTTGCGGGTGCCGGGGTGGGCCGCGATTTTCTTGTACATCAGCGGCTGGGTCAGGCTGGGCGTGTCTTGCTCGTTGTGACCCAACTTGCGGAAGCAGACAATGTCTACCACTACGTCTTGGCGGAATTCCATGCGGTATTCCAGCGCCAAGCGGGTCGCCAACACCACGGCTTCTGGGTCATCACCGTTCACGTGCAACACGGGAGCTTCCACCATCTTCACGATGTCGGTGCAATACACGCTGGAGCGCATGTCGCGTGGGTCCGAAGTGGTAAAGCCGATTTGGTTGTTGATGATGAAATGCACCGTACCACCGGTGGTGTAACCACGGGTCTGGGCCAGCGCCAGCGTTTCCTGGTTCACACCTTGGCCGCCGAAAGCCGCATCACCGTGAACCAACACGGGCAAAACTTGGGCACCCAGCGCATCGCCACGCCGATCCATACGGGCGCGCGACGACCCCTCCACCACGGGGTTCACAATTTCCAAGTGCGAGGGGTTGAACGCTAGGC
>JBIIYT010000224.1:0-4552 GCA_044346675.1 Rhodoferax sp.
GGCGCGGGGCAAACGTCCGCCGGGGCAACTTCTTTGGCCAAAGGTGCAAACCGCCTCAATGACGGGGTCAACCAAATGAGCACCGGGCTCAAGAACCTAGGTGCCGGGCTCAAGACAATAGATGCCGCGCGCCCCAGCAACGCCGACCTCAACCGCTTAAGCAGCGGTGCCCAAGCCCTAGAAGATGGCCATGCGGAGCTAGGGCGCGGCATGGCAGAGCTGCTCAACGGCTCCCAGCCCTTGAGCAAAGCGGCCAACGATTTTCACGATGATGCGAAAGACAGCCTGTTTGTACTGAGCAGCACCGTGGACAAGCTGAGCAAGTTTGCCGAAGGCATGAACCAACTCGACTCCGGCTTGCGCGCCGCCCACACCGCCCAAAACAAGCTCTCAGCAGGAGCCACCCAACTCAGCGGCGGCGTGGACGCGCTCACCACAGGTGTGCGTACCATGGGTACAGGCATACGCACCATGGTAAGCAAACTCCCCGAAGATGCCCAGCATGATGCTTTGGCCAAAGGTGCTACAGAGCTCAGCACCGGGGCCGCTGCCCTTGCGGACGCCACGCAAAAGGTCAACCACGGTGCACAACGCTTGTCCAGCGGCGTTGAGCTGTTGGCCGGCGCACTGCCTAAAGACGTGGACAGCATTGGTGGTAGTGCGCAAGGCTTGGCCAATTCGGTGGAGCCCGTGCTAGAGATAGATGCCCCCGTGGAAAACAGTGGCAGTGGATTTGCGGCCAACGTCATCCCGGGCGCCTTGTGGCTGGGGGCGGGGGTGGCAGCGTTCTTAATCCACATTCGGGTACTGTCGCGCCAAGCAGAGTTTTTTTCACCCCCGGCCAAGGTCTTGGGCAAGATTTTCTGGCCGGCATGCATTGCACTTTTGCAAACCGGGGTGGTACTGCTCACGGTGCTGTACATCTTAAAAATCCATGTGCTGCACCCTTGGGCTTTCGCGCTCACGCTGGCTGCGGCGTCTTGCACATTCCTCTGCATCGTGTTTACCCTCACCAAGACGATGGGCGATGCTGGCAAGGGCATCGCCATGTTTTTATTGGCGGTGCAGCTATCGTCCTCGGGCGGTATTTTGCCGGTAGAGCTTAGCGGCGGGGTTTTTGCCATGATCAGCCCCTGGTTGCCACTCACGTGGGTGGTAGAGAGCATTAAGGCCAGCATGTTTGGGGCCTACGGCGGTGCGTGGGAGCAGCCCTTGCTCCAGCTCGGCTTGGCCGGCTTAGGGGCCGCCGCCTTGGCCTGCTGGGCCGGTAGTTGGCGTTATGTAGAGCCGCATGTGGTGCGTTCTCCGGTGGATTTTTAGTTTGCACCAATCTGGGTAAGCCTGCGCTATCGCAAGGATTCACTCCACCTATTAGCACTCAACCCCATAGAGTGCTAATATTGAGGGGATGAACAAAAGGAGTTCTGGTATGACACTTCACATTGGATCCTCTAGTGCCGCGCTCACCGTTGCCAACCCTTGGGCGCTGGTGCCCCCCTTGGGCAACTTGGATGCTTATATTTCGGCCGCCAACCGCTTGCCCATGCTCACGCTGGAAGAAGAGCAGGAGTACGCGCGCAAGTTCAAAAACGAGCAAGATCTAGACGCTGCGGGAAAGTTAGTGCTTTCTCACTTGCGTTTGGTGGTGTCTATTGCCCGCCAATACCTGGGCTACGGTTTGCCGCACGGCGACCTGATTCAGGAAGGCAATGTGGGGCTGATGAAGGCGGTCAAACGCTTCGACCCCGACCAAGGCGTGCGTTTGGTGAGCTACGCCATGCACTGGATCAAGGCCGAGATTCACGAGTACATCCTCAAAAACTGGCGCATGGTGAAGGTGGCCACCACCAAATCGCAGCGCAAGCTGTTCTTCAACCTGCGCTCCATGAAGCAGCGCTTTAAGAGCGACGACGCCGCAGCCGACGCGGGCACCCACCGCGACACGCTCAACCCCGAGCAAATTGCGGCCATGGCGGCGGAGCTGCGCGTGAAGCCCGAAGAGGTGATTGAGATGGAAACGCGCCTCTCAGGCGGCGACGTGTTGCTGGACCCCAGCCCCTCCGACGACGGCGAAGATGCCTTTGGCCCTATTGCCTACCTGACCGACAGCAGCCACGAACCGCTGGAGATGATTGAGGCCCGCCAGCGCGACGTGCTGGCCACCGATGGCTTGGCCACCGCGCTGAACGCACTGGATGCGCGCAGCCGCCGCATTGTGGAAGAGCGCTGGCTCAAGGTGAACGACGACAACTCTGGCGGCATGACTCTGCACGAGCTGGCCGCCGAGTACGGCGTAAGCGCCGAGCGCATTCGCCAGATTGAAGTGGCGGCTATGAAGAAGATGAAGGCCGCCTTGGCGGACTACGCTTAAAGCAGCAACTGCCGAATGTCTGCAGTCAGCGCCGCAGCGCCCGTGCCATAGCGGGTGAACAGGCGCAGCTGGCCCTTGGTGTCGTACACGTAGCTGCCCGCAGAGTGGTCTATGGTGTAGCTGGTGGGGGTTTTGCCGGGCACCTTTTTGTAATACACCTTGTAGTCTTTGGCTAGTTGCGCCAGTTTGTCTGGGGTGGTGTACAGGGCTAAAAAGGTAGGGTCAAAATTGACCATATAGGCTTTGAGAATCTCGGGCGTGTCGCGCTCGGGGTCTACGGTGACAAACAAGGCCTGCAGCCGATCACCATCTTTGCCCAGGGCTTTTTTGATCTCCGCCATCTCCAGCATGGTGGTGGGGCACACATCGGGGCATTGGGTAAAGCCAAAAAACATGACCACCACTTTGCCCGCGAAGTCTTTCAAGTGGCGCACTTGGCCGTTGTGGTCGGTCAGCTCGAAGTCTTTGGCGTAATTGGCGCCAGTGAGGTCTATGGACGTGAAGCTCTGCTTTTGCTCAGAGCACGCACCCAATAAGCCCGCCGCCAGCGCTGCTGCTGCACAAGCAGCAATAGATTTAATAGCCATTCGTTTGGTAGTCATCCATCAGCCTCACAACGCATAGTGGTCCACCAGCAGCGCGGCAAACAAGGCGCTGAGATGGATAAGTGAAAAACGAAAAGTTTGGC
This sequence comes from Rhodoferax sp., assembly GCA_044346675.1. Lineage (GTDB taxonomy): Bacteria > Pseudomonadota > Gammaproteobacteria > Burkholderiales > Burkholderiaceae_C > Allorhodoferax. The sequence goes on from JBIIYT010000224.1 coordinate 3,060, forward strand.
GCGCCAGTGCGTCTGAATAGTCGCGCAGCAAGCGCACCGCATACCAACAAAACCCGATACTCAAGCCCACGGCCACCAGCAAATACAGCCACCCGCTCATGCCATAAACAAAGGGCAACAAGCACGCAGCAAACAGCACCAGTGTGTAGAGCAATATTTGCAGCCGGGTGAATTCACTGCCGTGGGTGACCGGCAGCATGGGCAAGCCCGACTTGCGGTAGTCCTCCACCCGGTACAAGGCCAGCGCCCAAAAGTGCGGCGGCGTCCACAAGAAAATAATGAGAAACAGAATAAGCGCCTCGGGGCCCACATGGCCCTGCATGGCCGCCCAGCCCAACACGGGCGGCATGGCACCAGACGCACCGCCGATGACGATGTTTTGGGGCGTGAGCGGTTTCAAAATCACGGTGTAAACCACGGCGTAACCCACAAAGGTGGCAAAGGTGAGCCACATGGTCAGGGGGTTGACCCACAGGTACAAAATGGCGGAGCCCACTGCACACAACACCGCCGAAAACAGCAAGGTTTGTGCATCGCCCAACTGCCCGTTGGCGGTGGGGCGCCAAGAGGTGCGCTTCATCTTGGCATCGATACTTTTTTCCACAATGCAGTTAAAAGCCGCCGCTGCGCCGGCCACCAAATAGATGCCGACACACGCAATAGCCGCCTGCCCCACTTGCGCCCAACTGGGCAATCCGGGGACCGCCAGCACCATGCCGATCAAGGCGCAAAACACAATGAGCTGAATCACACGGGGTTTGGTCAGCGCATGAAATTGGCGCAATACCGAGGGAGCCGTGGAGGGCGATGCAGGAGCCATGACGGTCATTCAGAAAATCTCGCTTGTTTGTGGTCAGACAGGGTCAGCATCCAAGTCATCACCGCCAGCATAGCGCCCGCACCGCCTGTGTGCACAACGGCCGCGAGCATGGGCCAACCCAACACCACATTGCTCAAACCGGTGATGATTTGCAATACCAATAGAGCTGCCAAGCATTGCGCAGGGCGGCGCAAAGCCACGTGCTTGTGCGCCAGATAGGCCACAGCCCCGAGCACCACCACCGCCAGCGCAGCCAAGGTGCGATGGGTCACGTGGATGGCAGTAAGCGCCTGAAAGCTAATGGCCTCGCCCGCAGCCGTTTGGCCCAAGGGTCGCCAAATCTCGAACGCTTGAGAAAAGTTCATAGGCGGAACCCACACACCTTGACACTGGGGAAACTCGGTGCATGCCAGAACCGCGTAGTTGGTACTGACCCAGGCACCCGACGCCGCTTGCAACACCAACACACCCAGCCCCAGCCATAAGCCTACTCGGAGTGACAAGGGCACACTGAACGGTACACAAGGATGCGCTGCTGGCACAGCCTCTGCGCCGGCACCGAAACGCCGCAACAGCACCGTCTGGGCCGTGAGCAAGGCCAGCAACACATACCCGCCCAAGAGATGCAACGTGACAATAGCGGGGAAAAGCTTCATGGTGACAGTGAGCGCTC
>JBIIYT010000225.1:0-4548 GCA_044346675.1 Rhodoferax sp.
GTAGACATTGCCACCGCAAAGGAAAAAGTGCGCTTGGAGAAGCAAAAACAAATTGAGCGTGAAAAGCTAGAGCAAGAAGCACTTCGGCAAGAAAAGCTCAAAGCTGAAAAACTGAAAAAAGACAAAGAGAAGGACAAAGTAGCGCAAGCGCTAGAGGCCAAGAAGCTGGAAGAAATTCGGCGTAAAAACATTCAAGACATGCTGGCCAAGGCGGGCAATGGGCCTGAAGGCTCCACCGGTAGTGCTGCACAAAGCAAAGGCCCTTCACCTGAATACGCCGGACGCATCAAAGCCCTTCTGCGGCGTAACACAACCTATGTAGATACCATCGTAGGCAACCCCACCGCCGAGGTGGAAGTGCGCAGCTCGCCTGACGGCACCATTTTGAGCCGCAAGCTCGTCAAATCCAGCGGCGTGAAATCGTGGGACGAAGCGGTGCTGAACGCCATTGATAAAACCGAAGTGTTGCCCCGCAATGAAAATGGGCGAGTACCTTCGCCCATCATCATCGTACACAGCCCGAACTAAGGGCTGAGCAAAATCGGCGTGGCCTATTCGTAAGCCACCACCGCCCGCCCCTGCTCGGCCTGCGCGCGCCACTGGGCCAGCGCCGCGTCGCTGGGGTAAAAGCGGGCATCGTCGCTCAGTTGAAGCTCGGCGCTCGCACCGGCACAGTCACCATCACCCGCTTCGGCAGATTGCAGCGCACGCTGCACCACCAGCCGCACACCCAGGCCACGCACCAACTCGCCCTGCTCTGACATTTCCCTGCGGGCAGGAAACTCTTTCACCAAGCGGGCTATATCGGGCACCTTGCCACCGGCACCCGAGCCCACCTCCACCTTGAGGTATTTGCCAAAGCGGCAGCGGGCTTGGTCCAGGTCCCACACCTGGGTGATGGTCAGCTGCTTGCCGCCCGAGAAGCGGTCATCGCGCACCTTGCCCATCACGATAATGAGTTCATCTTCCTTAAACAGATGCTTATGGGCGTTGATGAGTTCTTCTTCGGCGCGCACATCGATCATGGCGGACTTGTCGTCCAGCTTGAACAAAGCCAGCTTGCCGCGTTGCCCGTTGATCACGCGAAAGTCAGTCACTATGCCGGCCAGCAACTGCGGCTCGCGGGTGTCTATCAGCTCTTCTATCTGGCGCTTGGCAAAGCGGCGCACCTCCAACTCCACCTCGTCAAACAAATGGCCCGAGAGGTAAAAGCCCACAGCCGTTTTCTCGTAGGTCAGGCGCTCTTTCACGCCCCAGGGCATGGCCTCTACCAAGTCAGGCTCTTGGGTGCTGGAGCCATGGTCGTCATCACCTCCCATGTCAAACAAGCCGCCTTGGTTGGCGTTGGCAGCGGTGGCCGCACCAAAGTCAAATGCCCGATCGACCGAAGCCAGCAGCGCAGCCCGGTTGAGCTGAATGGTGTCAAACGCGCCTGCCTTGATCAAGGCCTCCACCGTGCGTTTGTTAATGCGGCTGCGGTCTACCCGCACGCAAAAGTCAAACAGGCTCTTAAACGGGCCCACCACATCGCCGGAAGGCCCAACGCCACGCCCTTCACGGGCGGCGACGATTGCCTCAATGGCTTGCTGGCCAGTGCCCTTGATGGCGCTCAGGCCATAGCGAATCACTTTATCCGAGATGGGCTCAAAGCGGTGCACGCCGCGGTTCACGTTGGGCGGCTCAAACGTCAAGCCCATTTTGAGCGCATCTTCAAACAAGACCTTAAGCTTGTCTGTGTCGTCCATTTCCACCGTCATGTTGGCGCAGAAGAACTCGGCGGTGTAGTGCACCTTGAGCCAACCCGTGTGGTACGCCAAGAGGGAATAGGCAGCGGCGTGTGACTTGTTAAAGCCGTAGCCTGCAAACTTTTCCATCAAGTCGAAAATCTCGTCGGCCTTGGCCTCGTCGATATTGTTCTTGGCCGCGCCATCGCGAAAGATCTGGCGGTGCTTAGCCATCTCGTCCGCATCTTTTTTACCCATCGCGCGGCGCAGCATGTCAGCGCCGCCCAGGGAGTAGCCACCCAAGATCTGCGCGGTCTGCATCACCTGCTCTTGGTAGACCATGATGCCGTAGGTCTCCGAGAGCATCTCCGCCACCAGCGGGTGCGGGTACTCCACCACCTCGCGCCCGTGCTTGCGTGCCACAAAGCTGGGTATCAGGTCCATAGGGCCGGGGCGGTACAAGGCGTTCAGCGCAATCAAATCTTCCAGCCGTGTGGGCTTGGCGTCTTTCAGCATGCCCTGCATGCCGCGGCTTTCAAACTGGAACACAGCTTCGGTCTTACCCTCGGAGAACAACTTGTATACCTTGGCATCGTCCAGCGGCAAGTTCTCAAAAGCAAAACCTTCTTGCCCCTTGTGCCGCGCCATGATGAATTCGCGCGCAATCTCCAAAATGGTGAGCGTGGCCAGGCCTAAGAAGTCGAACTTCACCAGACCGATGGACTCCACATCGTTCTTATCAAACTGGCTTACCGCAGAATCACTGCCGGGCTGTTGGTACAGCGGGCAAAAGTCGGTGAGCTTACCGGGCGCTATGAGCACGCCACCTGCATGCATGCCCACATTGCGGGTCATGCCCTCTAGCTTGCGGGCGAGCTCCAACAGGGTTTTAACGTCTTCCTCTTTGGCTTCGCGCTCGGCCAAAATGGGCTCAGCCTCGGTGGCGTAGACCAGCTTGTCGTCTTTCTTCTTGTCGGGCGGTGGCAGTTGCAAGGTAACGGCCACGCCGGGCTTGTTAGGGATGAGTTTGCTAATGCCATCGCAAAAGGTGTAGCTCATGTCCAGCACACGGCCCACGTCGCGCACGGCGGCGCGTGCGGCCATGGTGCCGAAGGTGACGATTTGGCTCACCGCGTCTTTGCCGTACTTGAGCTTTACGTAGTCAATCACCCTATCCCGATTACCCTGGCAAAAGTCAATGTCAAAGTCGGGCATGGACACGCGCTCGGGGTTCAAAAACCGCTCGAATAGCAGGTTGTATTGCAAGGGGTCTAGGTCGGTAATCTTCAACGCATACGCCACTAGCGAGCCGGCACCCGAGCCACGCCCCGGCCCCACCGGGCAGCCGTTGTTTTTGGCCCAGTTGATGAAGTCACCCACAATCAAAAAGTAACCCGGAAAGCCCATCTTCAAGATGGTGGCAATCTCAAACTCTAGGCGCTCCACGTAGCGGGGCATTTGCGCCTCACGCTCTGCCACATCCGGGTACAAATGCGCCATGCGCTCTTTCAGGCCTTCGTGCGAGGCATAACGAAAGTAGTCCTCAGGGCTCATGCGCTGGCCGTTGACCTCGGGCGTGGGAAAGTCGGGCAGCTGAGGTTTGCCCAATACCAGAGTCAGGTTGCAGCGTTTGGCGATTTCCAGCGTATTGGCAATGCTTGAGGGCACATCGGCAAACAGCTCTTGCATCTGCGCACTGGACTTGAAGTACTGCTCCCGCGTGAACTTGCGCACGCGCTTGGCGTTGCCCAAAATTTCGCCATCGGCAATACACACGCGGGCCTCGTGCGCTTCAAAGTCTTCGGCCTGCGCAAACTGCACCGGGTGCGTCGCCACCACGGGCAAGCCCATGCGTGCGGCCAACTGCACGGCGGCGGCTACGTGCTGCTCGTCATCCACACGACCTGCACGCTGTAGTTCAATGTAAAAGCGGTGCACAAAAATGCCACCCAGTTGCAAGGCCGCATCCATAGCCCGGGCCTCGTCACCCTGCACCAGTGCTTGGCCCACGGGGCCGGCTTGGGCGCCGGAGAGGGCAATCAGCCCCTCGTTCAATTCCTTAAGCCAAGCCATTTTGACCGTGGCTTGCAGCTTGCCCGCGTTTTGCGTCCATGCGCGGGCCAGAAGTTCAGACAAGTTAAGGTAGCCCTGCTTGCTTTGCACCAAAAGCACCATACGCGAGAGCGCGGCTTCGTCTTGGCCTAGGCCCTCCAGCCAAATTTCCGCGCCAATCAGCGGCTTGACGCCGCGCTTGCGGCCTTCCTTGTAGAACTTGACGGTGGCAAACAGATTGCTCAGGTCGGTGATGGCCAGGGCGGGCTGGCCATCTTTGGCGGCGGCTTTGATGACATCGTCGACGCGATTGGTGCCGTCAACGACGGAAAATTCGGTGTGCAGGCGCAGGTGTACAAACATAGTGGTGCATTGTAGGTTTTTGCCCCCCTTAAAATGCTTGGGTGAATACCATCCTCAATATTTCCGCCTACAAATTTGTGCCTTTGCCCGATGCGCCTGCGTTGCGCGAAGTGCTACTGGGCCGAGCGGTGGGCCTGCAACTCAAAGGCACCATTTTGCTGGCCGAAGAAGGCATTAACCTGTTTTTAGCAGGCCCGGCTGACGATGTGCGCGGCTTTGTGGCCCAGTTGCACACTGACCCGCGTTTTGCTGACATTGCGCCCAAAGAGAGCTGGTCGGCCAGCCAGCCTTTCAAGAAAATGCTGGTCAAGGTCAAACGCGAAATCATTCGCATGGACTGCCCCACGATTCAACCCGCCGCTGGGCGCGCCCCTGCTGTAGCAGCGGCCACCGTGAAGCGCTGGCTGGA